>LSTE01000034.1 GCA_001644445.1 Gammaproteobacteria bacterium SCGC AG-212-F23 | reverse complement strand
CAACGGCGGTCCACCTACCATTTTAATTAAATCTTTAATTTCATCGACCGAATGTGCAAAACCCGTAATCGGCAAACCAATGCCTTTTTTAGAAAGTAATTGCAGCGAACGCAATTTATCACGCGCGCGCGTGATAGCGACAGAATGGTTCACACAAAAAACATTCATCATTTCCAATTGCCGTACAACAGCAGCACCATAAAAAGTGACAGAAGCACCAATACGTGGAATCACCGCATCATAATGATCAAGACTTTCGCCTTTGAAATGAATGGTCGGTTGTGAAGAAGTAATATTCATGTAACAACGCAGTGTGTCTATCACATCAGCATGATGTCCACGCAATTTTGCAGCTTCCACTAAGCGGCGAGTAGAATACAAATCTTGTTTTCTTGATAAAATCGCTATATTCATACTTTACCCTTTTTTGTAATAAACGATCTCGCTGGATCAACAATATATCGTCTACGGATCGCGCTGCGCCCTAATAACATACGAAACAACATCGTATCACGTTCAGTTAACGTGACTTCAATAGGCCAAGTGATGCCTGCAAGTGTTAATGGCGTTTTAATCACATAACGTTGTTCACTATGACCGCCAGAGTCTGTGATCCAGCGTATGTCAATGACATCTGCAGTGCAAGTTATCACTTTATCCGTATTGTGTTGAAATGGGTGAATGTCAAAACGTATTTTATTTTTTCCATTTTCAGTAAAAGGATTTAAAGCAAACGCGTGAAGTGCAGAAGTGCGAGCACCAGTATCTACTTTTGTTTTAATCAAGTCAATACCGAGCTCAGGTAAGGTGGCCCATTCGCGCCATCCTATTGTTGTTTTGGGGGGTTGTTTAAGTATTTTCATGAAATAATTTTAACGGAAAGAGGGTCGACTTGGCTACGATAAAATGAACGTGGCAAAAACGGCATATCGATTTTATGTTCAAGGAAAGTGTTTTTAATTTCAGTTTGTAGCGTTGTTTTTAATTCCTCAAAATTATCTTTATTCGTCCATACTGAAAATTGAATGCGAACCGCGCCATTTTCCATGCCAGCAATAACAAACGATGGCGGCGGGTCGGGGAGAGCGAAAATATTTTTTTCAGCGATAGCAAATAAAATATGTTTAACACGTTCAATTTCTTCATTATAAGCAATGCTAATGATTAAATCACAGCGTCTGACAGGGAAATACGAAATATTGCTAATCGGTGATTTAATTAATATCTCATTAGGAATGCGTATCATAGTATTATCAGACGTGCGTATTCTTACGGATAGCAAATCAATTGACAACACATTACCTTGTAGTTCATTGATTTTAATGGTGTCACCAATTTGAAAAGTTTTTTCGCTAATCATAAAAATACCGCTGATAATATTTGATAGCGAAGTTTGTGAAGCGATACCGATGGCGATAGTGATAATGCCCGTCGCGCCTAAGAGGGCACTGATATGAAATCCTAATTGTTGAATAGCGGAAGCTAAAAATAAAATAAAAATCAAATAAAATAAAATGCGGTGCGATAACATCGATTGCTGCGGCGTTAAGCGTTTACGTAACGCTTTTGTCAAACTCATACTCAGTAGCCGTGCAATAAAATAACCAATCGCAATTAAAACGATCGCGCGTAGATAAACGCCCAAGTGTAATTGATCAAATATGTCTGAAAAGTTTGTCATGGTGATTATTCTATCCTGCTATCATGCAAAATGATAGAATAGCCGGTAAAAAGGCTTTATCGCGACAAAAAAATGCCATTATGGGCGAATTTTAATCAAGGGAAAAAAATGTCTAAACAAACAGCGTTTGCTTGGGAAGATCCATTATTGTTAGATGAACAATTGACTAGCGAAGAACGCATGATTCGCGATGCTACATCAGTATTTGCACAGGAAAAATTATTTCCGCGGGTACAAGAAGCATTTCATCGCGAATCATTTGACCGAAATATTTTAACGGAAATGGGTCAAGCAGGTTTATTGGGTGCGACAATTTCAGGGTATGGCTGCGCCGGTGTGAATTATGTTTCTTATGGATTAATGACACGTGAGATAGAACGCGTCGATTCTGGTTATCGTTCAGCAATGAGTGTGCAATCCAGTTTAGTGATGTTTGCCATTCATGCTTATGGTAATGAAACGCAGCGTCAGAAATTTTTGCCTAAATTGGCAAGCGGTGAGTGGGTAGGTTGTTTTGGATTAACGGAACCCAATCATGGCTCAGATCCAGCAGGTATGGAAACACGAGCTACGTCTGCGGATGGCGGATATATTTTAAAAGGCACAAAAATGTGGATTACTAATTCACCGATTGCCGATGTATTTGTGGTGTGGGCGAAAAATGATGCAGGCCGCATCCGTGGTTTTCTGTTAGAAAAAAACATGCCCGGTTTATCAGCGCCAGTAATTCATGGCAAAATGAGTTTGCGCACTTCTATTACGGGTGAAATTGTGATGGAAAATGTTTTTGTTCCTGCAGAAAATGAATTACCGAATACAGAAGGACTAGCAGGCCCCTTAGGTTGTTTAGATAACGCGCGTTATGGCATTGCTTGGGGCGCGTTAGGTGCGGCAGAATTTTGTTGGCATACTGCAAGACAATATGTTTTAGACAGAAAACAATTCGACAAACCACTTGCCAGTTGTCAGTTAATTCAAATGAAACTTGCTAATATGCAAACGCAAATTGCGTTAGGATTACAAGCTTGCTTGCGTGTAGGTCGTTTAAAAGATGAAAATCGCGCAGCAACGCCAATGATTTCCATGATTAAACGTCATTCATCGTTAGCAGCACTCGATATAGCGCGTGAAGCGCGAGATATGTTAGGCGGTAATGGTATTATGGAAGAATATCATGTCATCCGACATTTATTAAATTTAGAAACAGTAAAAACTTATGAAGGTACGGCAGATATACATGCTCTAATCCTGGGTCACGCGCAAACAGGGTTGCAAGCGTTTAAATAAAATAGAGGACCAAATGAAACAAGTAGTAAACACAGACATCGCCATCATCGGCGGCGGCATCGCCGGCCTTTGGTTACTCAATCGCTTACGCCAATTAAATTATGGTGCTGTTTTATTAGAATCCGATACTTTAGGTGGCGGTCAAAGTCACAAAGCACAAGGGATAATTCACGGCGGGATGAAATACGCATTGCAAGGTGTGTTAACACCTGCAACCCAGGCGATAGCCGATATGCCAGAAGTTTGGAACGCGTGTCTTTCTGGTAAAGGTTTAATTGATTTACAACAAGTACCTGTATTGTCGACTAAACAATATTTATGGGCGCCTGGTAGTTTGACTGCTAAATTAGCGGGTTTTTTTGCAGGATTGGCACTCAAGGGGAATGTAGAAGCCTTAGATAAAAAAGATTATCCTAGCGTTTTTCAACATGCTGCATTCAAAGGACAAGTCTATTCTTTGGATGAAATTGTTTTAGACGTGAATGTGTTGTTGCGCACACTGGCAATGCCTTATCAAGAAATCATTTACAAAGTCGACGCATTTCATGATACACACACACAATTCGATGACAAAAATCATTTAACTTATTTTCAAGCTAACGCAACACCTTTGCCAGCTGTTGAAATCAAAGCACAAAAATATATTTTTGTCGCAGGTGAAGGCAATGAAGTAATATTAAAGCAATTGAAACATCCTGTGCTCAATATGCAGCGCCGACCATTACAAATGGTGATGATGAAAGCTAATTTTACTTATCCATTGTATGCGCATTGCATGGGATTAGGTGCAACACCACGTATGACCATCACTTCACATATCGCACACGATGGTAAAATGGTTTGGTATATGGGGGGGCAAATTTCTGAGGAAGGTGTGAATCGCAGCCCGCACGAACAAATTCAAATTGCTAAAAATGAATTACAAGAATTATTTCCATGGCTAGATTTTTCTGCTGCTGAGTTCGCTACTTTTTTTGTTAATCGTGCAGAGCCTTTGCAGCCGGATGGTAAACGCCCAGATTCATTTTTCATAAAAAATATTGAAAATACGATGATTGCCTGGCCGACAAAACTAGCATTTGCACCCAAACTAGCAGAAGAAATCATTCAACTGCTTGCGGAAGAAAACATTACACCTAAAGCCAACGATTTGTATGCATTGCGTGCATTTCCTATGCCTACGTTTGCCAAACCTATTTGGGACCAATTATTATGAAAAATATATTAATCCATGGAACAGATTTATCAATTAGCCGCATCGGTTTAGGAACAGTAAAATTTGGTCGCAATCAAGGTGTGCATTATCCGCAAGGGTTTGCTTTACCGGATGATCAAACAATTTTAAATTTGTTAGCAATGGCAGAAGATTTAGGCATAAATTTATTAGATACAGCACCGGCTTATGGCACTAGCGAAGAGCGTTTAGGTAACTTGTTAAAACATCAACGTGAAAAATGGGTCATCGCTACTAAAACAGGCGAAGAGTTTGTCGACGGCAAATCGCAATTTGATTTTTCACCAAGTGCGACGCGTAAAAGTATTGAGCGTAGTTTGAAGCGTTTGCGTACCGATTACTTGGATATTGTTTTAGTGCACTCTAATGGCGAAGATAGAAAAATTATCGAGGAAACAGGTATTTTTTCGATATTGAATGATTTAAAAAAATCAGGCGCTATCCGTGCTTTTGGCATGTCAACTAAAACATTAGATGGTGGTATGTTAGCAGTCGAACAATCGGATATTGTGATGGTCACGCATAATTTAATTCACACGATAGAGCAACCCGTAATTGCGCATGCGCACAAACATCATAAAACTATCCTTATCAAAAAAGCATTCGCCAGCGGACATTTACAAAAACTTCCCGAAAATGATCCAATCGCTGCAACAATGAATTTTATTTTTCAAGAACCGGGAGTCGGTAGTATTATTGTAGGAACATTAAATGCTACGCACTTGCAACAAAATGTTGCGGCAGCGGAGAAGGCGCTACAATGCAAATCTTCTTAGTCGGCGGCGCTGTCCGCGATGAATTATTAAAATACGGCCACCACGAAAAAGACTGGGTCGTTGTCGGCAGCACTCCCGAAGAAATGTTACAAAAAGGTTTCAGACAAGTCGGAAAAGATTTCCCCGTTTTTTTACATCCTAAAACTCACGAAGAATACGCACTCGCGCGCAAAGAACGTAAAACCGGCAAAGGCTACACCGCTTTTGATTTTGACGCATCTACTACAGTCACTTTAGAAGATGATTTGAAACGCAGAGATTTTACCATCAACGCCATGGCAAAAACCGCAGAAGGTGTTTTGATCGATCCTTATGATGGGAAAAATGATTTAGATAATAAAATTTTACGCCATGTCTCGCCTGCTTTCGCTGAAGATCCTGTCCGTATTTTGCGTGCAGCCAGATTTATGGCGCGTTACGCGCATTTAGGTTTTCATATTGCACCTGAAACAATAGCACTAATGAAAACTATGGTTGCTAACGGCGAAGTCAATGCCTTAGTTCCCGAACGCGTGTGGAAAGAATGTGAACGCGCTTTTTCCGAAAAAAATCCAGAATGTTTTTTCAGTGTATTAAATGATTGCGGCGCATTATCTGTTCTTTTTCCAGAAATGCAATTTTCTGAAAAAAATTTAGCGAAAATCAGTGTAGCCGTAACGGATGCGCTTGTGCGTTTCGCTGCTTTTTTTCATCATATATCACAAGATAATTTTTTAAAATTGAATACGCGCTATCGTATTCCTGCGGAATATACGGAATTAACATTATTAGTTATCACACAGCTTCTGTCTTATCAAAAAGCCAGTCAATTATCTGCCGAAGACATATTTCAATTATTATCTTCTCTAGATGCATTTCGACGTGAAAAAAGATTCGAGAATTTTTTACAAGCCTGCGAAGCAGTATCGCCATTATCGCAATCGAGCTGGTTAAGAAAATGTTTTATGGCAGCAAAAAAAATCGATGCACACAGCCTGGTAGAAATGAAACTACAAGGCAAAGCCCTAGGCGAAAAAATCCGCGAACAACGTATTCTCGCAATTGCAGAATTGAAAAAATCCTGATACTGTAGGCTATATTTCATTTGGAGGAAAAACCGTGTTGAAAAAAACCATGATAGCTCATCTGCTCGCAAGCAGTGCTTTATTACTGACAACTTCCGTGTTTGCCCAAGATTCAATGCCTGCGGCCCTCAAAGCGCCCGTGCTAACCCAAAACAGCATGAGCGACACACAAAAAACCCAAATTGAACAAGTCGTTAAAAATTATTTAGTGAATAATCCCGATGTGGTTGTGCAATCACTACAAACCTATCAACAAAAACAAATGGAATTAGCGGAAAAATCCATTCAAAAAACACAAGAAACTTCTACTAAATATGCTGCTGATTTATTTAATCAACCCAATGATCCTACGGTAGGCAATTTGAAAGGCAGCATGGCCATCGTTGAATTTTTTGATTATCAATGCATGCATTGCGTGCAAATGTTGCCTGTGTTCCAGAATTTGCTTAAAGAAAATTCCAACCTAAAAATTATTTACAAAGAATTCCCTATCCGTGGCCCTGTTTCCGAATTCGCCTCAAGAGCGGCACTTGCAGCCAATAAACAAGGTAAATATACGGTGTTTCATGATGCTTTAATGGCGGCTAGCCAAAGTCTGACAGAAGACAGTATCTTGAGAATTGCTAAAGAAGTCGGCTTAAATGTAGAAACCTTAAAAACTGATATGAAAAGCAGCGCTATCGACCAACAGATTAAACAAACTTACAAATTGGCGCAAAGCCTAGGCCTCATGGGCACACCTGCCATGTTTGTCGGAAAAAGCGTTGCCCCTGTTGTCATTGCCTTCATTCCTGGTCAGGTAGACCAAGGGCAGCTGCAAGGTATTATTGATAAGGTTAGTAAGCAATAGATAGTTTTTCGCATAGCTCTTAAATCCCTCTTTTTCAAAGGGGGATTTATCAACCAAAACAACATTAAAAATTTATGAAAAAATGCTCCTGCCACTCCAATCTCCCCTACATAAAATGCTGCGATATATATATCACCCAAAACATCCCCGCCCCCACAGCCGAAGCACTAATGCGCTCCCGCTACACTGCCTACACCAAAGCCAACATCGATTACATTGCTCGCACCATGAAAGGCACCGCCAAAGAAGGCTTTGATAAAGCAGCTGCAAAAAAATGGGCACAACAAGTCACATGGCTAAGCTTGAAAATCCTCAACACGTCAACAACAGACACTCACGCCACCGTAGAATTCATCGCCACTTATTCCCAACAACACCATCTCCATCAACTACATGAAATCAGCCAATTCGAATACGAAAACGGTCAGTGGTATTACACCAATGGCCGGGTGCCATATAAATAATTTCAATATTTTTAATCAAGATGCTTGAATGAATTCAGTATAAACACCTATAATTTCAAATCCCTCCTTGAGTTATTCATCAATTGTAGAGCATAAAATTTTTGCTGCTACTTCGTGCGTTTTTCAATTTATATCGACTTTGAGTTTGAACACACTTAATCAGTTATTAAGAGGTTAATATGCAAGTTATTTTACAAAAAACTGTAGAGGAAAAATTAATTACAATTCGCAATAAACAAGTAATTATAGACACTGATGTTGCTCAGTTATATGGCATTGAAACAAAACGCATTAATGAGGCAGTTAAAAATAATCCGGATAAATTTCCGGAGGATTATCTTATTGAATTAACTAAAAAAGAATGGGATTCTTTGAAGTCGAAATTTTCGACTTCAACTAAAGGTGGCAAAGTCAAGTTACCAACCGCTTTTACTGAGAAAGGACTCTATATGTTGGCCACCATTTTAAAAAGCCGGATAGCAACAAAAACAACTTTAGCAATTATTGAGACTTTTGCTAAAGTTCGGGAATTGAGTCATGTCGTTAGTCAGATGCAAGAATTGCCCGAAAACTCACCGATGCAAAAATCTTTGATAGAGCGATACAGGAGATTTAATTGCAGATTTGATAATCCCGGAGGAGGGGTTGCAGGTAATAGGCACTGAAACGACCTATGAAATGAATTTTGCAGTATTTAAAATAAAAAGAACTATTAAAAAGAGCAAATAAGTATACGTCGTCCGGCGGATTAATCGCGGGACCCGGGAAATATTCGTCATCCCCGCATGCTTTTAGCGGGGATCTTTTGCTTGAGCAGGAGATCCTTCACCGCAAAAAACGCGGTTCAGGATGACACGAATTTTCCCCCTTTGAAAAAGGGGGATTTATCAAAAAAACCGCTTATTTACCTGCAGCAGGAGTAAATGAATTGTTCCATGCAACATCTAGCATGCTGCCATATTCATCGTTGCCACTACGTACTAGCTTTTGGCGTTCTTCAGCAAGTCTTTGGTGTATACCGTGTATTTGCATGCCACCACTGTTAAATGCTGAGTTCAGTGTTCGAGCTTCTGGTCTATGTTTTCTCCATGCAACCCACACATCGTAACCTTCAGTGACCATATGATTAAATCCTGCTGTGAACTTATCTTTTGATAAAGTGGCTGTGGGAGATTTCATATCACCGTTGCTAGTTGCTGTACTGCTTGCTGTGTTAGCCAAAGTTGCAGTGATTACACTGCTGCTTGTGGTAATAGGAGCTGCAATTGTTTCAGTTGGATTGCTGATAATAACCGCCGTACTTGCCATACTGTTTGCAGATGTTGATGGAGGAGATCCAACGGTGACAACAGCAGTGGGTTGTGGAATAGTTGATGCGGTAGGGCTTGTTACTGGAATAGTTTTATCATCTATTATTGTAGAAGACGTTGTTACCGTTGCTGCTACTGTAGCACTAGGATTAGTTGCGGGTTGTGCAGTTGTTGTGGCAGTAGTAGAAGCAGTAGAATTGTTGATAGCAACGACTGGAGTAGAAGTAGTTGCAGGCTTAATAATTTTCGCAATTCCTTGCTTAAACAAATTTTCATACGTTGTGTAATACGCTGTTTTTAGCAAAAAACTAACGTCTGGATCACCTGCTAATTCTACTTTTTCGCGAAGTAATAAAGTAGGCTTGATTTCGTAGAAATATAAAAGGCGAGGAAGTGGTGCAGCATAAGCGTTATTATTATTTAGTCCCTCACCACGTGTTTTTTCTCGTCCTTGCTCTGATAATTCAATCGGCGTAACAGTGACTGATTTTTTAGATTTTTCATCGGGTAGATCTGCTGCAACAGTAAATATAGTACATTGTTGCGATTGAAAAAGTGTGGCCTCCGTCCCACATACCCCGTCAGATGTGTATTCGAATTTATTAAATGAATTAGCATATACGAGAGCCTCTGCTTTATTAGCAAATACTTTTACTGTTTGGTTTTTTTCATCAGGTGCTGGAAAAGAAGCCTCCATCTCGGTTTGGGTAATCAAATGAGTAGGCTTCCTCCCTACCATGGGCCCAAATTTCTGCTGTGGCACGGTCTTTTTTGTATCAATTGGTGTACCCACTACATAATATTGCATCGCAAAACTCCTTTTGTGTGAAATAAAATTGCATCGATTCTAGAATACCGTCAAATATCCTGTCAATTGAATAAAGATGAGCACCCCCCTTGTATCCACGCAAAGACTCCTATATAATTGCCGCGTTATTGCGGGGTGGAGCAGCCTGGTAGCTCGTCGGGCTCATAACCCGAAGGTCGTTGGTTCAAATCCAGCCCCCGCTACCAATAAATAAAGAAAAAGAAGCCCCTGATGGGGTTTTTTAGTTTTAAGATGGGCCGTAAGCGCCCATTTTTTTTAGGTGAAAAAGATGGCCGACACTGTACTGCGCGACCGCCTAGCGTCTATCGTTACAGGCATGGGTTTTGAATTTGTAGGTTGTGAATTGCAACGACAAAGTCATAGCGCCTTGTTACGGGTCTATATAGACAGTGCGACCGGTCTGACTTTGGATCATTGTAGCCAAGTTAGCCGCCAGTTGAGTGCCATGTTGGACGTAGAAGATCCTATCCAGGGTCGCTATACTCTGGAAGTTTCTTCGCCAGGCCTGGATAGGCCATTGTTTGAGATAGCACACTACCAAAAATATATTGGTAGTGATGTCAAAGTTCGGGTCAAAATGCCCATAAACGATAGACGGCATTTTACTGGAACACTGACAAAAGTAGAGGGGACAGACATCCATTTATTAGTGGATGCTGAGGAAGTGATACTTCCTTTTTCTGCCATTGATAAAGCCAAATTGATTGTGTGCTGGTGAAGTGAGGATTGCATATGAATAAAGAAATTTTACTCGTTGTTGAAGCCGTATCTAATGAAAAAGGCGTGCAAAGTGATGTGATTTTTGAAGCCATCGAAGCCGCATTAGAAATGGCCACTAAAAAACGTGCTGGCCAAGACATCGATGTCAAAGTCACCATTGATCGCAAAACCGGCGACTATAAAACAGTGCGCCAATGGTTAGTGATTGCCGACGATCAAGATGACGAAGAAGGCGACGACGGTATCCAACGCCTCACTTTGACCCAGGCCAAAGAACGCTTTCCCAAAGCAGCCGTTGGCGAATATGTCAAAGAACCTGTTGAATCTGTAGAGTTCGGTCGTATCGCTGCACAAAAAGCTAAACAAGTCATAGTCCAGAAAGTCCAAGAAGCAGAACGCGCACAAGTCGCTAGTGCATTTAAAGATAAATTAAATCAATTAATCACCGGCACCGTCAAAAAAGTCACGCGTGAATTTGTGATTTTAGATTTAGGCAATAATGCCGAAGGTTTTTTATCACGCACCGAAATGGTGCCACACGAAGCGATGCGTGTAGGTGATAGAGCGCGCGCTTATCTTTATGAAATTCGTGGTGATGCCAAAGGCCCACAAATGATTCTGTCACGCACGCGTCCGGAAATGCTGATTGAGTTATTCCGCATTGAAGTTCCTGAAATCGGCGAAGAAGTGATTGAAATCAAAGCTGCTGCACGTGATCCCGGTGTGCGCGCAAAAATCGCTGTTAAAACGAATGATAAACGCATTGATCCTATCGGTGCTTGTGTAGGTATGCGTGGTTCGCGTGTGCAAGCAGTCTCGGGTGAACTCGGTGGAGAACGTGTTGATATTATTTTGTGGGATGATAATCCGGCGCAATTAGTTATTAATGCGATGTCACCTGCAGAAGTTGCTTCTATTGTTGTTGATGAAGATAGTCATACCATGGATATTGCTGTGAAAGAAGAGCAATTGCCGCAAGCCATAGGTCGCAACGGCCAAAACGTGCGTCTTGCCAGTGAATTAACCGGTTGGACATTGAATGTGATGACTGAATCTCAAGCGAAAGAAAAAACCAGCGCCGAAGCTGAAAGTACAGTTTCATTATTTACTGAGAGATTAGGCGTAGACGATGAAATAGCAGAAATTCTCGTGCAAGAAGGTTTCACCACATTAGAAGAAATTGCTTACGTGCCTATTAATGAAATGTTAGAAATTGAAGGCTTTGATCAAGAGTTGGTGAATGCTTTGCGTGAACGTGCTAAAGGCGCACTGTTAACAAAAGCGATCAAAGAAGAACAAGAGTTGACGAAAGAACCTTCCACTGATTTATTAGAAATGGAAGGAATGGATAGACATTCTGCTTATATCTTGGCAAGCCACGGTGTGGTGACGCGAGAAGATCTTGCGGAACAATCGGTGGATGATCTTTTAGAGATAGAAGGTTTTGAAGATAAAAGTAAAGCTGCTCAGTTAATTATGACAGCTCGCAAAGCATGGTTTAACGATACAGAATAGTGTAGCCGAGGAATTTAAATGGTAAACAGTGTAATGAAAAAAACAACAAAAGGCGTCTCAGTAGAAGAGTTTGCTAGAGATACTGGCGTTGATGCAGACAAATTAATTGTGCAGTTAAAAGATGCAGGCATAAAAATTGCTAAAACGGATATTATTTCAGAAGAAGTCAAACAAAAATTATTACGCCATTTGCAACAACACCACGGCGCGAAAACGGACACCGTCCCAGAAAAAATTATTTTACGCCGCGCAAAAACCAGCGAAATTAAAGTCACCGGTACTCAAGGCAGTGGCAAAACCATTAGCGTGCAAGTCCGTAAAAAAAGAACGTATATCAAACGCAATGTCGCCGAAGAAGCAGAGTCACCTAAATCATCCGGTGTAGTGCAAGCAGCAGATACAACAAAAACAGAATTTGTTTCTCCGGTTTTAGAGGAAGTGATTGTTGCAACTCCTGAGACAGAAATGACTGTCGCAGATAAGCCGGCAGAAAAAACCACGGAAACACAAAAAGAAAAAACCAAAACAGCTTCACCTGAAAAACGCAAAGAAAAACGCCATGCTGATCTCGACGAAGAAATGGATGAGCGCAACAAAAAGAAAAAACGAGGTCGCAGCACTCGTGAAGATGAAAATACAAATTACGATGCTATGTTAGGCAAGGGTCGTAATATTAATCTAGTTGCAGGCGAAGATGTTGAAGATTTGTTAGGACATAGACGCAGAAAATCACGCCGCAAACTACATCAAGTACAAGTGCAAGCGTTTACTAAACCTACAGCACCTATTGTGCATATGGTCAATGTGCCGGAAACAATTACAGTTGCTGATCTCGCCCAAAAAATGTCGATCAAAGCCAGTGAAGTGATCAAAGCCATGATGAAAATGGGTGCGATTGTCACAATCAATCAAGTGATAGATCAAGAAACAGCAATGCTAGTCATTGAAGAAATGGGGCATAAAGCAGTTCCCGTCAGCGCTTTTGCACTTGAGGAAGCTTTCATTAAAGATACGACCACAACAGGCGAATCTCACAGTCGTGCGCCCGTTGTCACTATCATGGGTCACGTAGATCATGGTAAAACATCATTATTAGATTATATTCGTCGCACCAAAGTGACTTCGTTAGAAGCGGGTGGTATTACTCAGCACATTGGTGCGTATCATGTGCAAACACCTAAAGGCGTTATTACTTTTTTAGATACACCCGGTCACGCTGCATTTACTGCAATGCGCGCACGTGGTGCAAAACTAACAGATATCGTTATTCTAGTTGTTGCAGCTGATGATGGTGTGATGCCGCAAACAGTTGAAGCCATTAATCATGCGAAAGCCGCAAATGTTCCAATGATTGTTGCAGTCAATAAAATTGATAAACCCGAAGCAGATCCCGATCGTGTTAAGAATGAATTAGCCAAACATGGATTGATTCCAGAAGAATGGGGTGGTGAAACCATGTTTATTCCTATTTCCGCAAAGCAGGGAACAGGGATTGAGAGTTTGCTAGATTCTATTTTAGTGCAAGCAGAAGTGTTAGATCTGAAAGCGATTGTTGATTGTCCTGCACGCGGTGTCGTAATTGAATCTCGCTTAGACAAAGGACGTGGTGTTGTTGCAAGTGTGTTAGTGCAACAAGGAACATTGCACAAAGGTGATTTGGTGCTAGCAGGATTTGAAGTGGGTCGTGTGCGAGCATTATTTGATGAAAATGGTAAAACAGTTGAAAATGCAGGTCCTTCTATTCCTGTTGAATTATTAGGATTGTCTGCTGCCCCCAATGCGGGCGATGAATTTATGATTGTATCTGACGAAAAACGTGCACGTGAAGTTGCGATGTTCCGTCAAGGTAAATTCCGCGAAGTAAAACTGGCACGCCAAAATGCAGCCAAGCTCGAAAATATTATGCAACGCATCGGTGAAGACGCAAAACAATTATCGTTGAATATTATTCTCAAAGCCGATGTGCAAGGTTCTGCGGAAGCGTTGACACAAGCATTAACAGGATTGTCAAATCCAGAAGTAAAAGTGAACGTGATTGCAAACGGTGTAGGCGGAATTAATGAAAGCGATATTAATCTTGCGATGGCTTCGAATGCGATCATGATTGGTTTTAACGTACGTGCTAACGCAGAAGCACGTAAACTCATTGAAACCGAAGGCATCGATGTACACTATCACAGCATTATTTACGATGTGATTAATGAAGTGAAACGCGCGATGAGCGGTGTATTAGCACCTGAAATTCAAGAAAAAATTACTGGACTTGCTGAAGTGCGCGAAGTATTTCGTTCTTCGAAGTTGGGTGCCATCGCAGGTTGTATGGTATTGGAAGGTTCAGTGCGGCGTAATAACCCTATTCGTGTATTGCGCGATAATATTGTTGTATTTGAAGGCGTATTGGAATCCTTGCGTCGTTTTAAAGATGATGCAACAGAAGTGCGTGCTGGCATAGAATGCGGTATTGGTGTGAAAAGTTATAACGACATTCGCCCTGGCGATCAAATTGAAGCATTCGAAAAAGTTGAAATTAAGCGAGAATTCTAATGCCAAAAAGTTATAGCCGCGTGCAGCGGGTGGCGGATTTAATTCAAAATACGCTGGCGGATATTTTAGAACATGAAATGCGTGATCCGTCTTTTGGATTAATTACAATTACGGGTGTTGTGGTGTCGCCGGATTTTTCGCATGCCAAAGTTTATGTCAGTGTATTATATGATGATAAAGCGGATGAAGCGGTTGCTTCATTAAATGAAGCTGCTAAATCATTGCGCTATCAATTAGCCAATCAAATCGAATTACGTGTTACACCGCAGTTAAAATTTTATTACGATGATTCCACCGTGCGCGGTGCGAAAATTTCTTCGTTAATCAATGAAGCGTTAAAAAATCCAAAGAGTTGATTGTGTAAAATCCCCTTTTTCAAAGGCTTTGTTGTATAAATAAATTATTTATGTTGTGCGATGTTCCCAGGCCGTAGGCCTGACAGCTTTACTAGCCTAGGGCAAGTGCACGCTCTTTGTGCACGCCGCCCTAGGTAAGAATGCCTCCTAAATAATGCTCGCGCTGTAAGCGCATTCGCTAGATGATGAGATACAATAGTTGGTAGTCTTTGCGCTTACAGCGCAAGCAGTTATCAGAGGTTATCATTACCTAGGGCGGCGCGTAAAAAGCACGCTTGCCCTAGGCTAGTAAAGCTGTCAGGCCTACGGCCTGAGAATGTTGTAACTAGCTAAATAATTTATTTATGCAGCAACACTTTTTGCAGGAGGGATTTTAATGCATCAGATATCTATCAACGGCATATTATTGTTAGATAAACCCCTGCAAATATCTTCCAACAAAGCATTGCAACACGTAAAACATATTTTTCACGCTAAAAAAGCCGGTCATACTGGTAGCTTAGATCCATTGGCATCGGGTATGTTGCCTATTTGTTTTGGCGAAGCTACCAAGTTTTCGCAATTTTTATTAGATGCGGATAAACATTATTTCGTGCAAGCGCAACTGGGGGTGAAAACGAGCACGGGTGATGCTGAAGGTGAAATTATCGCAAATGCTGCTATCACGCATATCACACCAAAACTATTAAATGATGCGTTATTACATTTTAAAGGCAAGATGCAACAAATACCGCCTATGTATTCTGCGTTAAAACAAGCAGGCAAACCTTTGTATGTTTTGGCGCGTCAAGGTATAGAAGTAAAGCGTGAGCCGCGGTTAATCCAAATTTATGATTTAACTTTTATTTCATTTGAAAAAGATATTTTTACTTTTTCTGTGCATTGCAGCAAAGGTACTTATATACGAACCTTAGTAGAAGATATCGGTGAATTTTTAAATTGCGGCGCCCATGTTAAAACATTACGCCGCACAGCTATTGCTTCTTTTCCCGAAAGCAATATGATCACGCTAGATATGCTAGAAACTATGACTGAGCTGGATGGATTACAGAACTTTTTATTGCCCATAGATAGCGGTATCCAATCGTTGCCCGCGATTAGCTTATCGTCTCACGAAACTGTATATCTTTGTACAGGTCGTGTTGTTACCTTGCCCGAAGCCTTGCCGACAAAAACATTAGTGCGTCTTTACAACGATAAAAATGTTTTCTTAGGGGTAGGGGAATTTCAAGAAAATAACACACTTATCGCCAAACGGTTGGTCGCAACCCAAGCATTATTTGATTAAATTATATCCAAAAAAAATGCGTAGAAACGCTTGTATAGAACTAGCAGCCCCGTTACAATACGCGACTTATCTTTTTTTACTGGGAGTTTGATCCATGGCGTTTACAGCTGCTACGAAAGCAGAGATTATCAAAAAATACAGCAAAGCCAAGAACGATACAGGTTCAACAGAAGTGCAAATAGCCTTGTTGAGCGCAAGAATTGATTATTTAACTAACCATTTAAGCAAACATCAGCACGATGTACATACGCGTTATGGTCTTACGAATTTGGTGAGCAAACGCCGTCGTTTGTTGAATTATCTTAAAAGAACAGATATAGAAGCTTATCGCAAACTGATTGAAAAATTGGACGTGCGCGGGTAGTTTTTCTCTTTAACATATTGATTATACAGGATATATTTTGTGACAGCCGTCAGAAAAACTTTTCGTTATGGTGACCATACCGTCACTCTTGAAACAGGTATCATAGCAAGACAAGCCAGTGCAGCTGTGATGGTCACTATGGATGACACTGTTGTTTTAGTGACTGCAGTAGGCAAGGAATCTCAGACGGAAGATCGTGACTTTTTCCCCCTCACGGTGAATTATCAAGAACGTACTTATGCGGCTGGACGCATTCCTGGTGGCTATTTCAAACGCGAAAGCAAACCTAGCGAAAAAGAAACACTGACCTCACGCTTAATTGACCGTCCTATTCGTCCTCTGTTTGCGAAAGGCTTTAATTATGAAGTGCAGATTATTGCGACCGTTATGTCCATGAATCCTGAAATCAATCCTGATATTCCGGCTATGTTAGGTGCTTCTGCAGCGTTAGCTATTTCAGGCATGCCGTTTTTAGGGCCTTTGGGTGCGGCGCGAGTAGGTTATCAAGATGGCGCATATTTGTTAAATCCTACATATAAACAGTTGGAAACGTCTGAATTAGAAATGGTTGTAGCGGGCACACAAGATGCCGTGCTGATGGTTGAATCCGAAGCGAAAGAATTATCAGAAACAGTGATGCTAGGTGCTGTGATGTTTGGCCATCAACAAATGCAAACTGCAATCCAAGCGATTAATGAATTAGCCGAAGAAGTCGGCACACCTCCTTGGGTGTGGCAAGCGCCTGAATTGAATCCACAGATTGAAAAACGTGTGAAAGAATTATGTGAAACTAAATTAACAGAAGCATATCAAATACGTGATAAATTAGAACGTGAAGATGCTATTTCTGCTTTGCGCGATGAAGTGATTGAAACGATGTTAGCAGACAATGCAGGCAAAGAAGATGAAACTGTTTTAGAAAATGATATCAAATATGCGTTTACGCATTTAGAACGTAATATCGTACGTGGTCGTATTATACAAGGCATGCCTCGCATTGACGGACGCGACACCAAAACAGTGCGTCCAATTAGTATTAAAGTCGGTGTGTTACCTCGTACGCACGGTTCTGCATTATTTACGCGTGGTGAAACACAAGCTATTGTAGTTGCAACATTGGGTACAGAACGTGATGCACAAACGATTGATGCATTAGAAGGCGAGCGTAAAGATGATTTTATGTTGCATTATAATTTCCCTCCTTACTGTGTAGGCGAAGTTGGTTTTCTGGGTAGTCCAAAACGTCGCGAAATTGGCCATGGTAATTTGGCGAAACGCGGTGTCACGCCTATCTTGCCAGAGAAAAAAGATTTTCCTTATGTGTTACGTGTTGTTTCAGAAATTACAGAATCCAATGGTTCTAGTTCCATGGCAACAGTTTGCGGTAGCAGTCTTGCATTAATGGATGCAGGTGTTCCTGTACGTAATCATGTTGCAGGGATTGCTATGGGTTTAGTGAAAGAAGGCGATCATTATGCGGTGTTATCCGATATTTTAGGTGATGAAGATCATTTAGGTGATATGGATTTCAAAGTGGCAGGAACTGCAAACGGTGTCACCGCTTTGCAAATGGATATTAAAATTAATGGTATTACCGAAGAAATTATGCGAAAAGCATTGGATCAAGCACTTGCTGGTCGTTTGCATATTTTAGAAATTATGAATAATACGATTAAGCAATCACGTACAGAAGTTTCTGTTTATGCACCGCGTATTTTAAATATGCGCGTACCTGTTGATAAGATTCGCGATATTATTGGTAAAGGCGGTGTTACTATTCGTGCGATCACTGAGCAAACAGGCACAGTGGTTGATATTACAGATGATGGTCAAGTGAAAATTGCTGCGGCAGATCTTTCTGCTTGTGAAGCAGCGCGTCGTATGATTGAAAATCTGACGGCCGATGTTGTGGTTGGCGAGGTTTATGAAGGTACTGTAGTAAAACTCATGGACTTTGGTGCGATTGTGAGTTTTCTCGCAGGGAAAACAGGCTTAGTGCATATTTCTCAAATTGCTAATGAACGCATCGAAAAAGTCAGCGACAAATTAGCTGAAGGCCAAGTTGTCAGAGTCAAAGTTTTAGAAGTCGACCGTCAAGGCAAAGTGCGTTTAAGCATGAAGGAAGTTGAAAAAGTAAGTTGAGTTTTCTGCTTGATTTCCCCTCACCCTAACCCTCTCCCGCTATAAAGTTTATTTTATTTCATGATACCCAGCGGCGGGAGAGGGGACTCTAAGCATAGCGTTTGCATCAACCCTCCCTCTCTTGCTGCGAGCGCAGTGAAAAACCAGTGAGTGAGGGGACTATTTAGTGTGAGCTGCAGGATTCCAGATATTATTCTGAAGATGCGATCACATTCATTCTCCCTCTCCCGCTATAAAGTTTATTTTATTTCATGATACCCAGCGGCGGGAGAGGGGACTCTAAGCATAGCGTTTGCATCAACCCTCCCTCTCTTGCTGCGAGCGCAGTGAAAAACCAGTGAGTGAGGGGACTGTTATTGTAAGTATTCAACTCTATCAGTGAAAAATATGATACATCTTCAGAGCATAGCGATTATATAAAATCTCCCTCTCCCCCCGCCGCTGTGTCAGTAAAAAAATACGGTACATATCTAGCGGGAGAGGGCCGGGGTGAGGGTAAATTATTTTCTTTCTTGGACTAAACTAAGGAACTCCATCCGCGTACTTCTATCTTCCCTGAAATCACCCAACATCACCGACGTTGTCATCACCGAATTTTGTTTCTCTACACCACGCATCATCATGCAAAGATGTTTCGCTTCGATGACAACACCTACACCTAAACCTTGAGTAATTGTTTGAATGCTTTCTGCAATTTCTTTAGTCAAACGTTCTTGCACTTGCAAACGTCTTGCAAACATATCAACTATACGAGCAATTTTAGAAAGCCCTAAAATTTTACCCTTAGGTAAATAAGCCACATGGCATTTACCGATAAAAGGCAGTAAGTGATGTTCGCATAAAGAATATAATTCAATATCTTTCACGATAATCATTTCATCATTATCTGATTCGAATAAAGCACCGTTGACGATTTTTTCTAACGATTGCTGATAACCTTGAGTTAAAAATTTCAACGCAGTAGCAGCGCGCTGTGGTGTGCCTTTTAAACCATCGCGGGAGGGATTTTCGCCTAAGCTTGTGATGATACTTTCGAAATGTTTTTCCATCGTAATTAACCCGGTGGCCAATGCAGTGTTCTGCCACCTAATAAATGCATGTGAATATGAAACACCGTTTGTCCTGCACCTGCGTTGCAATTCATGACAATACGGTAACCCTCGTTTGCAATATTTAACTCTTGTGCGAGTTTTTTAGCAGTTTGTGTCATATGCCCTATCAAAACATTATCTTCCACAAGCAACTCATTGATCGTGGCGATGTGCTTTAGCGGAATAATCAATTTATGCTGTGGCGCTTGTGGGTTGATATCATCAAACACCAGCACTTTATCATCACGATAAACAATTTTCGCGGGAATTTCATTGTTAATGATTTTGCAAAATAGGCAATTCATGGCCTGATCTTAATTGACGATAAGCCCAAAGTACAGTAGAGTTTGCGTTATTTTCTACATGTAATTATGTCTATGTTTATCTTAAATATCGCAGCCTATCGGTTTGTCGCCTTGAGTGAATTACCTGCACTTCGTGAGCAGTTTTTGACCGAGTGTGAGCGTCTACAGCTTAAGGGGACGGTGTTATTGGCACCCGAGGGGATCAACCTTAGTCTTGCGGGGATTGCGGCGTCTGTGGCTTTATTGAAAGCTTATTTGCAGCAAGATGCGCGTTTCGCTGATATGATGTTTCGAGAAACAGTTTCAGACTTTGTACCATTTAAGCGTTTGAAAGTGAAATTGAAAAAAGAAATTATCGCCTTGCGCCGTCCCGAAGTGCAGCCGGAAAAAAACAGAGCACCGGCCATTTCGCCTGAAATTTTTAAACAATGGTTAGATGAAAAACGTGATATTACCGTGTTAGACACGAGAAATAATTATGAAGTGGAACTGGGAACATTCCAAAATGCAGTGAATTTAGCGCTGAATGATTTTTGTGAATTTCCAGAAGCGATTACTCATGTTGATCGCAGCAAACCTGTTGTGATGTTTTGCACGGGCGGTATTCGTTGTGAGAAAGCAAGTATTGTGATGCAGAATGCGGGTTTTTCTGAAGTGTATCAATTGGAAGGCGGTATTTTAAATTATTTTAAAAAAGTCGGTGATGCGTATTATCATGGAGAATGTTTTGTGTTTGATGAGCGGGTTGTGGTGAGTGCAGTTTGCCCTCACCCCGACCCTCTCCCGCTGTGAGTTCACTTTATTTTTCATGACCGCGGGCGGGAGAGGGAGATTAATGAGGTGCGATTTTAATTTGAGGAAATCAACAAATGAGTTTAAAAGAAATCGAAGCCGGTCGAAATGTTCCAGATGAAGTGAATGTTGTCATCGAAATTCCATCTAACAGTGATCCCGTGAAGTATGAAGTCGATAAAGCCACAGGTGTAATCATGGTTGATCGTTTTGTCGCAACTAGCATGAGTTATCCTTGTGATTATGGTTATATTCCTCATACGCTAGCAGAAGACGGCGATCCTATGGATGTATTATTGATTGCGCCTTTTCCTTTGTTACCGGGTGTTGTTGTGCGTTGTCGCCCGATTGGTTTATTACGCATGACCGATGAGTCCGGTCCTGATGCAAAAATTTTAGTGGTACCTATCGATAAACTTTCTCCGCGCTATAAACATATTCAATCACCTCAAGATTTAGGTGAAGATGTGTTGGCGTCTATCAGTCATTTTTTTTCGCATTATAAAGATTTAGAGAAAGGCAAGTGGGTGAAGATCGATGGCTGGGAAAATGTAGATGCGGCGAAAAAAGAAATTTCGGCGAGTGTTGAACGATATAAAAAATAAAATTTTTATAAACCTAATTCACTGTGAGAGCCAATACGCACCAGTTCCAATGTGTGAGTATCAGGTTTTCTATAAATTAAAATTAAATCGGGTTTGATATGACAATCGCGGTGATCTTTCCATTCTCCACTTAATGGGTGATCGTAGTTGCGTTGTGGTAATGACGCATCTTTTGCAAGCAATTTAATGACAGATAGTAGATCATTTTCAAATGTTGATTTATGATGACCTGATTTTTGCTCGCGTTTGAAATCTCGCTTGAATTTATGGGTGTATTTAACTGTTCTCATCATCGTCCATGTTTAAACTATCTAGCAAATGATCCACATTTTTTACCGTTACTAGTTCCCCACGACGTGCGGCTCTCATGGCTTCTATAGTTTCAGCGTTAGGCACGAGAGGTTCAAAAGGTAGGGATTTTTCTTTTGCAACGCGAATCAACATAATGCGAAATGCGTCAGACACAGTTAACCCCATCGCTGCTAGTACAGCGCTAGCTTCTTCTTTGATATGTCCGTCAATACGGGCGCGTACAACACTATTGGTAGGCATGAATAAAATCTCCTCTATATGCTACATTGTAGCCCAATATAAACGAATATGCAACTGTATCGTTATTTTGATAGTATTTATTAATCAATAAGTTGAAAATCAGGCTCCCTAAAGAGAGCCTGAGTAATTTGGAGAGTGCGGTATTTTGCCTAAGATTTTTTATCTTACGTTGTTAGCTGTCACCGTTGGTGCGGGATCTTGTGCAACCAAGCGTGAATCCAGTGATTTTCTAAGAGCAGAAATTTTGCTTTGATTCACATTCAGTAAAATACCTTTGCCATTTAAAGTGATATCTATTCCGCTTAAGGCATTGTATGTGTTGCTGGTGATCAACTGTCTTCTGTCATCACTATAGGATCTGTTATTTGCATCTATGCTTGCTAAGACGACAGATTCAATTGTTTCACTGAGTGCTTTGTCGTTTCTATCATCGGCTTTCTTGTTTTCGTAAGTAGCGATAATGTCATACATGGTTTTAACACCAAGCGGTACTTTTACTTTTCCGCCACTCTTTAAGGTGACAGTTTCCCCACCGTTGAAAGTGAAGCACCATTTTTTAAATGATACATGATCCTTCCATTCTAACAGTGCTTTGTCCTCATACAATGCTTCTTTTAACAATTTATATAAATCCGCAATGTTATCTGAACTTGCTTGTTGATTAGCAGTAGGTGGTGCCATGAAATTATTATGTTGCACAGCATTGCGTTTGTGTGCGTCATGATTCACATCGTAGGAATGAGCATCACGTTGAGCGCTTTGTGATTTATCAAAAAATTGTGCTGCTACCCTAGCGTTCTCAGCCGCTAGTTGTTTTTCAACGGATTCATTAGCAATTATTTGTTTCGCTGCTTTCATATCATCTTCTGGAGTGATTGCAGCGTTTTTCTTAGCTATTTCTGCTAATTTGGCGGCGGCTTCTTGTGCTTCTTTTTCGCGTTTTGCATTGTCAGCAGTATGTTTGTCTGATTTTGCTTTAGCTTCTTTTTGACGATGTAGCTCTAATTCTCTCTCAGCGTCTATTTCTTTCTGCCTACGCGCTATGGCTGCAGCAATAGTTTTATCAGCTTCTTCTGTGAGGGCTTTTGGTAAGTCTTTATTAACTATGGTAGTAACGCTGTTAAGATAAGTTTGAAAGACTTCTTCAAGATCTGTGTTGCTGGGCTTTGGAAGGTCATCTATTTTTGTCAAATGTTGCGCATAAATAGCAGGTAATTGAGTCTTTGAGTTGCTATTGTCAGCGGCTAGATGATCTCTTATGGCCATTGCTTGACTAAATAACGCTGCGCATTTTTCATCTTTCAATTTTTTCTTTTTTTCTTCTTCAATTTGTTTTAGTTCTGCTGCGCTTTTGGGGGAGTTTTTTAAATCAGTTAATGTTGTTACAGCAGGTTGCAACGGCGGTGTTATCTCAGGAGATTTTTTAGGTGAAACACTAGACGATGATACCAGGCCTGGTAAATTGGCAGAATGTTCACTATGACGATTAGTTGGAGTAATACTTGAACGTGATTGTTCTGATGGTCCTGTAGAGCTTGAGAATGAGTATTCCGAAGGCCCAGCAGCACCTCTGTTACTACTGCGAGTTATGCTTACAACTGACTTGCTCTGACTTGTTTCCGTGGTGCTGTTTCCCGTAGGAGCTGCTCCGTGATTATGAATGGGCGCTTCAACCGGATCAAAGTCCAAGTCTGTCAGTGTTCGAGTTTGGCCAGCAACACGTGGGAATACTTTTGCTTCAAATGCAGTAATTAACTGTGCCATGCTTTCTACTAAATTAAAATAGCCAGTCTCTTTCGTTATTTTTAGCGCGGCTTTTTGTTCATTTTTTCCTTGTTTATCCCATTCTTTTTGTAGTGCTTCTAATTCGGCTATTTTTTTCTTAGATTCAACACGATTCCAATTTTGCCATGCTGCTTCGTCCGTAAATTCAGGAAGTTTTGATACATGTGATTTAAGCCATGCTATCCTATTCAGGAAATCTGATATGAGGGTATCTACTTCATCTT
>LSTE01000033.1 GCA_001644445.1 Gammaproteobacteria bacterium SCGC AG-212-F23 | reverse complement strand
GGGCATTTGCGGGCTCTGGAAAAGAAGTCGTGTTTTGGGCTTCTATGTTTCTTTTATTGAGTAATTTTTTATTTGCATGGGGTGTGTTTCGTAAACAAAAAAGAAAAGCTACGACACAAAACACATGACAGAAATTTTTCACCAACAGGTCGCAATTCCAGAAAGCTTAGCAGGTATGCGGCTTGATCAAGCGCTCACACAGTTACTACCCGAATTTTCACGCACACAAATTCAAGAGTGGATTAAACAAAATGAAGTACTGTTGAATGAAAAAGCTGTACGGGCTAAAACAATTGTCGCGAGTGGCGATGTGATTACTATTCATGCCAAGCTAAAGCAACACGCTAAGTTTGAAGCGCAACAAATTGATTTAAATATTATTTTTGAAGATGATGCATTGATGATCATCAATAAACCGGCAGGAATGGTCGTTCATCCAGGTGCTGGTAATCCCAATAATACTTTGCTGAATGCATTACTGCATCATGCGCCCTCTTTAGAGAAACTTCCTCGTGCAGGTATTTTGCATAGACTTGATAAAGACACCACAGGTTTATTGGTCATAGCAAAAACAGCGCAAGCATTAAAACATTTGTCTTCACAATTAAAAACAAAAACGCTGATCCGTATTTATCAAACCATTGTGTATCACACTATGACAGCGGGAGGTACCGTCGATGCACCTTTAGGTCGTCATTCATTACAGCGTAAACGCATGGCAGTGATGGATACAGGTAAACCTGCTGTGACTCATTATCGGGTCTTGGAACGCTATCGCGCCCATACAAGACTTAGGGTACAATTGGAGACAGGTCGAACACACCAAATTCGTGTGCATATGGCATATATCAAGCACCCTGTTTTTGGTGACCCAACCTATGGAGGTCGACTACAATTGCCTAAAGGTGCTTCGGAGGAATTAATAACTACTTTAAGAGGATTTAAGCGACAAGCATTGCATGCGATAGAGTTGGCGTTCGAACATCCTGTTTCCGGCAAGATGTTGCATTTTGACGCCGCATTGCCAGAAGATATGCGAAATTTAATTGAGCATTTGAGAAAAGATACCCATGAACACGCTCTTCATAAAACCTAATTGGCCAGCACCACCTCAGGTGAGGGCTTACACTAGCACCCGTCAAGGCGGTGTCAGTCAATCACCTTTTGACGCATTTAATTTAGCGCAGCACGTAGAAGATCAAGAAGCCGACGTTTCACAAAATCGCAGCCTTTTACAAATTCACTTACAATTACCGAACGAACCTATTTGGCTAACGCAAGTTCATGGGACAACTGTTTTACCAGCAACCATAAAAAATAAAGAAAAAGAAGCGGATGCCTCTTTTTCTCACCAAAGCAAACAAGTCTGTGCTGTCATGACAGCAGATTGTCTGCCTGTTTTATTTTGTCATAAAGAAGGCTCTCATGTGGCTGCTGCTCATGCAGGCTGGAGAGGATTGTTAAATGGAATTTTGGAAGCAACAATGCATGCCCTAGCCCTGCCGCCTGAACAATTGCTCGTATGGTTAGGCCCTGCAATAGGCCCATGCCATTTCGAAGTAGGTAATGAAGTGAGAGATGCATTTATTAAAAAAGATCCTGAAGCCCACAAGGCTTTTTCTCCCTCCCCTAACCAGCGTTGGTTAGCTAATTTATACTTATTAGCTAAACAAACCTTACAAAAACAAGGTATTCAGCCTGCTTCTATCTATGGAGGCGAATATTGTACTTATTGTGACCCAAGTTCTTTCTATTCCTACCGCCGAGATGGCGAAAAAACCGGTAGAATGGCGAGTTTAATTTGGCTAAACGATACAAATTAGAGTAAAATAACTCACCTTCTTTCTGAAACTTAGAGGATTATTTCATGAAGCGATTTTTTTCCGCATTGATTATCATCGGCGGCCTGTTTTGTTTACCCGTTGTGACGGCAGCAGCTTCTGCTAACTTGACGTCACTTGCGCCCATGCTACATAAAGTGTTGCCATCGGTCGTCAACGTACGGGCACAAATTAAAGTGACCGACATTGAAACATTGGCAAAATTACAAAAAGAAAGAAGTGAAAACAATGATGCAAATAATAGCGGTTTACCATTAGATAAAATGGTTTCGATTGCATCCGGTGTTATTGTGGATGCCAGTAAAGGTTATATCTTAACAAATGCCCATGTCGTTGATAACGCTGAGACAGTCACAGTGACATTAGGTGATGGCCATCATTACACAGCAAAAATTATTGGTATCGATAAACCAACCGACATAGCCTTATTGCAAATTAAGGCAAAAGATTTGTCGGCCATCACTATTGCCGATTCAAATACATTAAAAGTTGGTGATTTTCTTGCTGCTATTGGTAATCCTTTTGGTTTAAACCAAACAGTGACATCAGGCATTGTCAGTGCATTAGGTCGTACAACATTAGGCATTGAAAATTTTGAAAACTTTATTCAAACAGATGCGCCAATTAATCCAGGTAACTCAGGTGGTGCGCTCATCAATATGGAAGGTCAACTTGTTGGTATTAACACAGCCATTTTAGCACCCGATCGCGGCAGTATTGGTATTGGTTTTGCAATTCCTAGCAATATGGCAAAAAGCATTATGCAACAATTAATTGATTATGGAAATGTGAAGCGCGGTATGTTGGGAATTGCAGCACAAGATATTAGTCCCGATCTTGAAAATGCATTAGGGATTAAAGTTTCTAAAGGTGCGGTGATTACTCAAGTAATGCCAAATTCACCGGCAGAAGATGCTGCTTTCAAACCAGGCGATGTGATTGTTAGCGTCAATGGTTCAGAAGTAAAAACAGCTAACGATGTCGTGAATACAATTGGTTTTTTACGTGTAGATTCTAAAATAAAAGTTGATATCCTACGTAACAATAAAGCAATGTCACTCACGGCCACTCTCTCCGATCCACAAAAACGCAAAGAGGCTGTTGAAGCCAAGAATCCATTCCTCTATGGCGTAGGCTTAAAGCATTTTACATTGTTAAGTCCTTTGCATGGTGAAGTGGATGGAATATTGGTTGTGACAGTTAGCGAAGACAGTAATGCTTGGCATTCTGATTTACGTCCAGGTGATGTCATTGTTTCTGCTAATTTACAAAAAGTCACTAGCGTAGACGCATTACGTAAAATAGCAAATGAAGCCAAAGAAACATTATTAATAAATGTATTACGTGGCCCAGGTGCTGCATTCTTGGTGATTAGTAAGGCACAGTGATTTTTTTATGAAAATGATTACCATTAATTTAACGCCACCGATGAGAAAAATGCTTGCTATTACAGGCATTTTTTTCGCTATTATATTTGGTTGGTGTGGTCTCAAAAAAGTATTTATTTCTGTGATGATGTCACACTATCAACCTCCACCTTCTACAGTTACGGCAAAAACAATCAATACGCAATCATGGCAGACGTATATTAATTCTGTAGGTTCACTTACTGCTGTCAACGGTGTTGATATCAGCTCTGAAGCTTCAGGTATTGTCACAGCGATTCATTTTGTTGCAGGTCAATTAGTGAAACAAGGTGATGTATTAATTGAATTGGATAATAGCATTGAGCAAGCCGAATTAAAGATTGGCGAATCAAAATTGAAATTAGCGCAATTAAACTTTGACCGCAATCAAACGCTTGCGAAAAAAAATATTACCTCACATTCCGAATTTGACGCTATTTCGGCACAACTACAACAAGCACAGGCAGGCGTTGAAGAAATTCAAGCAAAAATACGCCAAAAAGTTCTCTCCGCTCCCTTTACCGGTAAAATTGGTATTCCACAAGTCAATATCGGTCAGTATGTCGCGGCAGGGACAGCAATGGTAAGTTTGCAAGCACAAGATCCTCTTCACCTACGCTTCAATGTGCCAGAACAATATTTACCGCAATTATATTTGCAACAACCGGTTAATGTTATTCTCAATATCGAAGGCAAGAAAACTATATCCGGTGTCATTACTGCCATTAATTCTAAAGTAGATGAAACAACACATAACGTATTAGTAGAAGCCACTATTCCTAACCAAGATTTACAGCTTTACCCTGGCATGTTTGCATCCGTACAAGTATTACTGACACCACAAAATAATCAAATTGTCATTCCACAAACGGCTATTTCTTATAGTTTGCACGGTGATTCTGTTTATATAGTTCGTAATGATTCCAAAAAGAAAAATAAGCCACTACTGCATGCTTATCGCCAATACGTACAAGTGGGTGATAGACGTGGTGACTCTGTCACTATCAGCAAAGGACTTAACTCAGGCGATCAAATTGTAACATCGGGACAATTAAAATTGCATGATGGCTCTGCTGTGATTGTTGATAACACTATCGATTTGTAATGATGAGGCGTGAAAATGAAATTCACTGATATTTTTGTACAACGCCCTGTACTTGCAACAGTAGTGAGTTTGTTGATCCTCATTTTGGGGTTGCGTTCCATCCATGATTTATCGTTACGACAATTTCCAAAAATGGAAAATACAGTCATCACGATTACAACAGCCTACCCTGGCGCTAGCGCTGAACTCATGCAAGGATTTATCACAGCACCTTTACAAAAATCCATTGCTGGTGCTGATGGTATTGATTATCTCACTGCGCAAAGCATGCAAAGTGTTAGTACTATTACTGCAAACATTAAATTAAATTATAACCCAGATAAAGCCATGGCAGAAATCATGGCAAAAGTCGCAGAAGTTAGAAATGCTTTACCTAAAGAAAGTGACCAGCCCGTTATTCAAAAAGACACCGGCGATCAAATGGCGCTGATGTATTTAGGATTTAATAGCGAAAACATGAGTACCCAGCAAATCACCGATTATATTTCTCGCGTAGTCCAACCTAAGTTGCAAACTGTAGGCGGTGTTGCCTCTGCTGAAATTTTAGGTGGTCAAACTTATGCGATGCGTATTTGGTTGGATACCAATCGCATGGCTGCGTTTAATCTTTCTACTACGGATGTGGTTGCAGCATTACAATCACAAAATTTTCAAACTGCAGCAGGCCAAATCAAAGGCAAATACGTTTTATATAATATTAATGCTAAAACTACATTGACAGATACGAATCAATTTAAAAATATTGTCATTATTAATCGCAATAACACCTTGGTGAGAATTAAAGATATTGCAACTGTTGAGTTAGGCGCAGTGAATTATGATTCATCGGTTATCTTTAATGGTAAGACAGCTGTTTTTATTGGAATTAAAGGAACACCGACCGCCAATCCATTGACTGTGATTTCTGATGTTAAAAAAGTTTTACCTGAGTTGGCTAGCAGTTATCCGCCTGGTTTTCAAGGTAAAGTGGTTTATGATAGTACGGAATATATTCGTAGTTCAATCCATGAAGTGATTCGTAGCATTTCTGAAGCATCATTGATTGTTGTGCTGGTGATTTTTTTATTTTTAGGATCACTGCGTACTGTAATTATTCCTGTTATTACGATTCCTCTATCATTAATTGGTGTTTGCACTTTGATGTATATGATGGATTATTCTCTGAATTTACTGACGCTACTTGCTATGGTGTTAGCTATTGGCCTAGTCGTTGATGATGCCATAGTGGTGGTTGAAAATATTTATAGACACATTGAGGCAGGTCTTAGTCCTTATGAAGCTGCAAAAAAAGGCGCACGAGAAATCGCATCACCTATCATTTCAATGACGACAACATTGGCTGCTGTGTATGCACCGATTGGATTTATGACAGGAATCACAGGTGCACTTTTTAAAGAATTTGCATTTACTTTAGCATTTTGTGTTGTGATTTCTGGTGTGATTGCGCTAACGCTATCGCCTATGATGTGTTCAAAAATGTTGAGCCATTCTGTTTCTAATCTTAAGTTTGTACAGGCAATTGATCAATTTTTTGAAAAATTAAAAAATATCTACCAACAACGTTTAAGCTTAGTATTACAACATAAATCAGTGGTTGCAGCATTTGCCTTGATCATGATACTGAGCTGTGGGCTGCTTGCCGCCACTACGACGACAGAACTTGCTCCACAAGAAGATAAAAGTATTTTGTTTTTATCAGCCACTGCACCTGAATATGCTAACCTTAATTATCTGACGCAATTTACTAGTCAATTAAATGCGATATACGAATCTATTCCCGAAGCGCAGGATTATTTCATTGTGAATGGTATGGGTGCATCTAACAATGCTATTTCTGGTTTGATGTTAAAACCTTGGGACAAGCGACATAAATCGCAGAGCAAGCTCAATGGTATTTTACAAGAAAAAATTTCTCATATAGCCGGTTTAAACATTGTTTCATTTCCCCTGCCCTCTATTCCAGGAGGCAGTGGCTTGCCTATTCAATTTGTTGTGACTTCAACTGCCGATTATGTAACACTTTATAATATTATGGATAAGCTCAAACAATCTGCAGAAAAAAGTGGTTTATTTTTATTTGTAGATTCAGATTTAAAGTTTGAAAAGCCCGAGCTTGAAATTACCATTGATCGCAACAAAGCAGCTAATATGGGTATTAGTATGCAATCGATAGGTTCAGTACTTGCCACAGTGATGAGCGGAGGCAATGTCAATCGCTTTAGCCGCGAAGGTGAAAGTTATGAAGTCATTCCACAAGTACCCGATGCTTTACGCATGGATCCCGAAAAAATTAATAATCTCTATGTCCCAGCCGGCGATAAACATGAGTTAATACCTTTATCAACTATTGTGAAATTAAAAATGCAAGCAAAACCCAATGCGCTTGCACAATTCCAACAATTAAACTCAGCTACCTTAGAGGGATTGATGATGCCTGGCAAATCAATTTCGCAAGGACTCGCTTTTTTAACACAACAAGCACATGCGACTTTCCCTATCGGTGTTAGTTATGATTTTGCGGGGGAATCTAGACAAGCTGAGCAAGAAGGTGCAACTATGTTATATACTTTTATCTTTGCACTTATCATTATTTATTTGGTATTGGCTGCACAATTTGAAAGTTTTAAAGATCCGCTAATTATTTTGGTTAGCGTGCCGCTCTCTGTTGCAGGTGCACTACTGCCTTTGAATATTGGTTTCTCGACATTGAATATTTACACGGAAATTGGTTTAGTCACTTTAATTGGTTTAATCAGTAAACATGGCATTTTGATGGTACAGTTTGCAAATCAGTTGCAAAAATTAGAAGGCTTGTCTATTACAGAATCTATCATAAAATCCGCGACGTTACGCTTGCGCCCTATTTTAATGACAACTGCTGCCATGGTGTTAGGTGTATTGCCATTAATACTCGCAAATGGTGCAGGTGCACAAAGTCGATTTGACATAGGCTTAGTTATTGCTACTGGTATGTTAATTGGCACTTGCTTTACTTTATTCGTTGTTCCAACGATGTATATGTTTTTTGCGAAAGACCATCAACATGGTTGATGACGAGATGTACCTCGCGGAGACGTGTGTCATCCTGAACCGCGTTTTTTGCGGTGAAGGATCTCCTGCTTAGAGGGAGATCCCTCGCTTCGCTCGGGATGACACACACTCCACCAGGCCAGCACCGTCATCCCCGCATGCTTTTAGCGGGGATCTCTTGGTTAGCATAGCTTATATCTTTTGACGGCCGTTGCAGTTGCATAAAAAATCGGAACCAAGAATACCCACGATGAGTTAGATGAGAATTCACTGCTAATAGTGGTGGTTGTGCAGGTGGTACGGGGTTAACACTAATAGTCTTACTCTCACTTGACATGGGTAACAGAGGACTGCTTGTAGTAACGGATTTATTTTTTTTAGCTTCTTGTGGTAATACCGAACCCAATCCAGGGAAAGTAGAGCCCACTAAATTAGGTTTTTTGGGTGAAGGAAAGCTTGTTGGTTGTGGATTATTAATATTTTTTTTAGATATTAAGGCTGATACAGGTTTATCTATGGGAATAGATTTTCCTTCATCAGATTTTTTTATATTTTCTTGTGCGGCAGATGTACGCGATGTTACTTCACTGGCCACATTTGTGGATGATGCTTCACTTGAATAAACAGTCGCAGTTGTTTCAGTTGTTGTATCTGCAACAGAACTCATTTCTGATTTTGATGAAATAACATCGGATCTTTTACGTGATTTTCTTGCAGAGGTCAATTGCAATGATTCTTGGCATTGTGCGATGGCAGCATTTTTTTTCATTTGTGCTTCTGCGAAATCGTTAGATAATTGTTTAATTTTTCTATCAATGGTTTCTATTTTTTGTGTGTCATCCATGCTACCTGTTGTTACTTTTTCTACTGTTAAGGAAGATAAAGCTTCTTGAGTTGATTTGATAGCAGCCTCAGCTGAAGCGTATGCTTTTTTCCCTCTGTATGTTTCATTTACTTGAAAAACAACTGGATCTGTAAAATTCATCTCACGATTTATCTCTGCAAGAAGAGCCGATTTTTTATCATTAAAATAGGCATTGGCATCAATTTTAGATAGTGGCGCCAGTGGTTGAGAATGTTTGCGAGTATCGTCTCTTTGATTTCCAGGGGTAGGCCGCACTGTATTTGATTTTTTATCTTTTACAACCGGGGCAACTAAAATAGCAATATTGTTTTGTTGAGATGATAAAGAATGAATTCTATTTTCTGTTATGTTTTTAGTTGATTCTTTTGCCGATTGCTCTGAAAATCCCATAAGAATTTTATAATTTTTAACATCATGGTTTGTATTCGTCAACGGGGCACATAATTCTTTAGCTGCTTTCTGAAAATAAATAGACGTTTTTTTCATTTCTGGTGGAGAAAATGATTGAAATGCTTTGGCCACAGATGCCCAGTATATAGATCTTGCGCGAAAGTCATCTGCTTCTTGAGTTAAAGTATTGTTTAATAATGATCCCGCTTGCAAATAACAAGCACTCATATTTTTAAAATCATTTCTTTTATTGTGGATGCTGCCCATCTGAGCTAAGCCAGATGCTCTATCCCGTAAATTTCTTGCAGTTGGACTTTCTATTTGTTTTGCTAAGGTTTCAGCGAGGGTGTAATGTTTCATAGCATTGTCATAATCATGTGCCATGGAATATGCATTACCAGCACTTTGATAACATCTAATTTTATCAAATAAAGATTCTTTAATAAGATTGCTATCTGTTAACTTAGATAAGATGGTTATCACTACAAGCGCACACTCTGCCGATTTAGCATATTCTTGGCGAAGGTACAAGATATCCGCTTTTTCATATTGCCAATTTGCACGGTCCATGATGCATTCACTAACCATTGAATTTTGTAATATAGTCTCTGCTTTATCAAGTTGACGAATACATTCCTTTGGATTTACAGGTGTGGTATATCTATGAGCGTGGCCTAGGTTGTAATGCAGCTGCGCTAAAACATATATGTCATCTGGTTTATTTTCCTGAAAAAGACCAATGCCTTTTTCGGCATATTTGATTGATTTGTTAGGCTCAGTTTCGGCTAGAAAAGATGCCATACATTTTAAAGCGATAATCCAAACATACATATCGCCCGAAGAGAGACTGGGATTTAATTTGGAACAAACATCATCAATAGCAATATACGCAGGTAGTATTAATGGTTTTCTTGTTGCCACATCTTTGTACTCTTTGCAAAACGCTATAACTGATTGTTGATAATATATCAGTGCTTGTGCATAAGCGCATTTATTAGAAGATTCCTTACCCTGCTCAAATAAAGATTTTGCCTTTGATAACATAATGATTACTTCTCGTGTTTTTATCATCTGTCAATATAGCAAATTAAGCTTAAGGAAAACTTAACATTCAATATCTAGTCCCTTCTCCCCTTGTGGGAGAATCCCCGCTAAAAGCATGTGGGGATGGCAGGTGCCTGCAGATGAGGGGTGCTTTCTAACTAAAACGGTCTTATTACATTGAGATGCAATATTTTGTCCACCCCACTGACTCTAGCAATGGACAATACTTGTGCAGGAATATTTTCAAAAGAGATTTTCTTGTTCTGTGATTTACAGAGTTTTACCCATTCTAATAGCAGTGATAAACCAGCGCTATTTGAATCAATGACATCAGTAAAATCAAAATGTACTTCTGGAATTTTAGCCAACAAAGGCAGACTCTCATTCCACAAACGCGGGACATTAGAAAAATCCAAATGCCCCGAAATTTTGATTGTGCAATTATCCAGTGTTAATACACCCATTTAACCACCGTGGCCTGCATTATGTTCTCTTAAGTCTACAATTAATTGAGCTATATTTTCTTGATTCAATTTATCAGAAAATTGCGAACGAAAACTTTCTAACATGCTGACACCTTCAACAATCATATCATACAATTTCCATCCTGAGTCTTTACGCACTAAACGGTAACTGACAGCAATCGTAGGACCTTCAGTACGAATGATTTCACTATCTACTGTGACTGTATTTCCACTATCATTGCGCACAGGCATAAATCTTACTGTTTCATCTTTATATTCAGCTAATGCAGAAGCATAGGTACGAATTAATAATGTAGTAAATTCTCTTTGAAATTGCACACGTTGCTGTGGTGATGCTGCATTCCAAGTTGACGGCGGTAACACGCGTCTTGCCATTTCATCCAAGTCAGCATGCGGCACTACCAATCTGCGTGCTAGTGAAAACACATAACCTGGATTTGATTTCAATGTGGTTTGATGTGCTTTTAAACTCGCAATCATTTGATCGGAAATCGAAGACAACATCCCTACCGGACCATCAGAAGCCCACACAGATGAAACACTAAATAATATCCATAAAAATAAAGTGATGATAACAAGTTGTTTTTTCATTGCTTGGCTCCTTTAGCCGTATCTGTTGATTTCCCTGAATTACCAATTTTAAATAAAAGCTGGCCGATTAATTTTTCCAAAATCATTGCTGAATGCGTTTCATCAATTTGACTACCTTCTTTTAGAAAAATAGTGCTGTACATAGGTGTAATCGCAATATAATTATCACCCAGTAATCCTGCCGTCAAAATACTGGCTGAAGAATCACTTGGAATGTCACTCATAGCTGAACGAATACGCATTTGTACAATGGCTTTATAACTTTTAGGATCGAGATTAATGGCTGTTACCTCTCCTATTGTTACGCCACCCATTTTTACAGCAGAACGAACACGCAACTGTCCTATTTCATCAAAGATGGCAGTCACCGTATAACCTTCTGTTTTAAAAAAACTAGTTAATCCACTCACCTTAAATGCGAGTACCATTAATAATAAAATAGCAAATACCAAGAATAAACCCACAATACTTTCTATACTGCGCTGCGATAGCATTACCATCCTCCAATCATCATGGTCGTCAACACAAAATCTAACCCTAAAATAGCTAACGATGAATACACCACTGCTCGTGTGGTTGCACTTGAAATTCCAGCAGCCGTTGGTTCCGCATCATAACCTTGATGAACACAAATCCAAGTCACCACAAAACCAAACACTAAACTCTTTATTAAGCCATTGACAACATCACTATGAAAACTCACTGATGCTTGCATATTAGACCAAAAAGCACCTGCATCCATTCCCAGCCATTTCACCCCTACCAAGTAAGCACCATAAATAGCTGTCGCATTGAAAATAATAGTCAATAAAGGCATGGAAATAATGCCGCCCCACAGACGCGGAGCAATCACACGTTGCAAAGGATCAACTGCCATCATCTCCATACTAGAAATTTGCTCAGTCGCTTTCATCAAACCAATTTCTGCAGTCAACGCAGAACCTGCACGTCCTGCAAATAATAATGCAGTGACTACAGGACCTAATTCACGCAACACACTTAGCGCCACTAATGGGCCCAATTGTTGCGATGCACCAAATTTGGCAAGCGTATGATGTCCTTGTAGAGCCACAACCATTCCAATAAAAAGACTGGAAACAAGAATAATTAATAATGACGATACACCTTCATCATAAACTTCCTGTACAACTAATGGAAAACCTTTACGTATATTAGGTACGCGAAAAATAGCGCGATAAAGTAAAATGCCTGATTTGCCATATTGACGTAAAATGTTAATGCCTGTCCTACCTAAAGTGGTTAATGCTTCCATGATTCTCCCATGAGATCTTGTTCCAAAGAATCAGCAGAATAATGGAAAGGCACAGGACCATCGGGTAATCCATGTAGGAACTGATTTAATTGAGATGATGTATCTTCATAAACACTCTTAGGACAACCTTGTCCTATTAATTTGCCATCAGCAATCACATAAGCATAATCAGCAATGCTTAATGTTTCTTGCACATCATGAGAAACAATAATCGTAGTCAGACCTAAAGCATCGTTTAAGGTGCGAATGAGCTTGACTAACACGCCCATAGAAATAGGATCTTGTCCTGAAAAAGGCTCATCATACATAATCAATTCAGGATCTAATGCAATCGCTCTGGCTAATGCCACTCTTCTTGCCATGCCTCCTGATAATTCTGCCGGCATTAAATCACGTGCACCACGTAAGCCAACCATTTCCAATTTCATTAGCACAAGGTTACGAATCATAGCCTCAGACAATTTGGTATGTTCTCTTAGAGGGAATGCTACGTTTTCAAATACGTTTAAATGGGTAAAAAGCCCACCACTCTGGAATAAAAAACCCATGCGTTTGCGCAACTGATATAATTCTTTGCGAGTAAGACGATGGATATTTTTATCGGCCACCTGAATGTGACCTGCTGTGGGCTGCAGTTGACCGCCAATTAGGCGCAGCAACGTTGTTTTACCTGTTCCGCTAGGCCCCATTATGCTCACTACTTGACCACGCGGGATGTCGATATTAACACCACGAAATACAATATGGCTATTATGTTTGAAATGCAGGTCGCGAATGTTGACAAGATTATCCATTTATAGCAAATTTCCTTTCATCCATTACAACATCTTACTGATCAGATAGAAATTCTGCCAATATTTTTTTTTATTTTTTAAAAAACCAGGTAGAATAGACCATAACAATTTTATAAATAAAGCAATAGGATTACTTTAACATGGATCAGCAAGACATTGAAAAAATTTGTGAATTAGGCCGTGCAGTCCTGGAAACAGAAGCCAAGGCTATTCATCAGTTGACTCAAAGAATAGATCACAATTTTGCCAAAGCCTGCTCATATTTGCTGGAATGCAACGGTCGAGTGATAGTGATGGGCATGGGAAAATCGGGCCACATAGGTAAAAAAATTGCCGCAACATTAGCCAGTACAGGTAGTCCAGCATTTTTTGTGCACCCAGGCGAAGCTAAACACGGCGATTTAGGCATGATAACTGCTAACGATGTTGTTCTTATTTTATCCTACTCTGGTGATACAGAAGAAATTATATCTATCGTTCCTCTTTTGAAACGCCTTAATATTCCTTTGATTACCATGACAGGAAAACCACGTTCTGCATTAGCACTTTCTGCCACTATCAACTTAGATATTAGTATCGAAAAAGAGGCCTGCCCTCTTGGTTTAGCACCCACCGCAAGTACGACAGCAGCACTGGCCATGGGTGATGCACTAGCGATTTCGTTATTACATAAACGCGGATTTACGGCAGAAGATTTTGCACTTTCACATCCTGGCGGGACATTAGGTCGTCGTTTATTACTAAAAGTCGATGAAATTATGCATAAAGAACACTCTATTCCTATCGTTGATTTTGATGCTTGTTTAAAAGCCGCATTAGTTGAAATGACCCAGAAAAAACTAGGTCTCACCACTGTATTAGATCACAATAAAAAATTAGCAGGTATATTTACCGATGGCGATGTGCGTCGTGCATTTGATAATAATGCAGATGTTCACACAACAGTTGTACATGAAGTGATGAGTAAAAATCCTAAAGTCATACAAATAGGTACACTCGCCGCTGAAGCATTACACATTATGGAATCTCATAAGATTACTGCACTGGTTGTTGTTAATGAGGAACATCAACCCATAGGCATTGTGCATATGCATGATATATTGCGCGCTGGAGTGATGTGATGCAGCCATTAATCGACAAGGCAAAAAATATTCGCTTAGCTATTTTTGATGTAGATGGTGTATTGACTACAGGTGCTTTATTTTATGGTAAAGATAAAATCGAAGGCAAAAATTTCCATGTTCACGATGGCCAAGGAATCAAATCCTTGCAAAAATCAGGCGTTGAAATTGCTGTGATTACTGCACGAACCTCAGATATAGTCACATGGCGTATGCAAGATTTGGGAATTACACATGTTTATCAAGGGCAAACCAATAAATTAATTGCTTACGAAGCCTTAAAACAAAAACTGAAATTGAATGATGCGCAAATTGCTTATGCAGGCGATGATTTACCCGATTTATCTGTTTTATCGCGTGTAGGTTTTAGTATTACTGTTGCTAATGCACCATTAGTTATTCGACAACGTGTTGCTTGGGTCACTCGTAAAAAAGGCGGTAAAGGCGCTGTGCGTGAAATTTGCGATTTTATCATGGAAGCACAAGGTACTTTGCAAAAAACAATTGAGGCTTATCTTACATGACATTACCCTCATTGAGCATGAAAAATTTTTTTTACGGAATACTTTTAATAACTGCGATTGCCTTAAGCAGTTGGTCTTTGCTGATTTCAAACAAAATGAAAACACGCATGAATACGGTGGTTAATACAACAGATGCTGTTATGGAAAATGTAGTCGCTACCATTATCAACAGCCAAGGAAAGATATCACTTAAAGTTTTTTCTCCCAAAGTCGTACATTACATGGAAGATGATACTACACATTTTGCCACACCTCATGTTTTAATTTACAAAGATTCTGCACAACCGTGGCAAATTAATTCTGCTTTTGCCAAGGCAACACATGGTACTAGTGAAATTTTATTTTCAGAAAATGTTGTGCTTAATCACGCAGCAGATGGTAAGCATCCAAACACTAGCATTCAAACGGATACATTAACTATTTTCCCAGAGAAACAAACTGCTGAGACCAGTCAGGCAATTACTATTACACAACCCGATGTCACCGTTCATGCTATTGGGATGCTAGCAAATCTGGATGACGGTACGGTGAAATTATTTTCTCAAACACAAAGCGAATACATTTCGCATACTTCCTAAGGGCATGCCTAGAATGAGATCTACATTGCAAGCAACGCATCTCAGCAAACATTTCAAGTCCAAGCAAGCCGTCAACGATGTTTCCCTTAAAATTCATTCCGGTGAAATTATAGGATTATTAGGTCCGAATGGTGCGGGTAAAACAACATTATTTTATATGATAGTAGGTTTGATTCGTGCAAACCAAGGGCATATTTTTTTCGACGAAAATGATATTACGTATTTACCTGCTCATGAGCGAGCAACATTAGGAATTAGTTATCTGCCACAAGAAGCTTCTATTTTTAGAAAACTCAGCGTGGCTGATAACATTATGGCAATTTTAGAATTACGTAAAGACTTAACAAAACAGCAACGCAAAGATCAATTAGAAGCACTACTCAACGAACTGCATATTGATCATATTCGTCATAGTATGGGCATCAGTCTTTCCGGTGGTGAGAGACGTCGTGTGGAAATTGCGAGAGCATTAGCTACGGATCCTAAATTTATTTTGTTAGACGAACCTTTTGCAGGAATCGATCCTATTTCAGTGATTGATGTGAAACGCATCATTACGCATTTACGTGCACGTAATATTGGCATATTAATTACAGACCATAATGTACGCGAGACACTTACGATTTGTGAGCGCGCCTATATTGTTAATCAAGGAAAAATACTTTGCGAAGGCAGTGCTACAGAAATTCTTGCGAACCAACAAGTGCGTAATGTTTATTTGGGCGAGGATTTTAATCTGTAATGTTATCTGAGCCTGTCACTATCATTAATAAATTCGGATTGCATACACGCGCTGCTGCTAAACTCGTTGCATTGGCTTCGCAATTTGAAAGCCAAATTGAGTTTAACTATAATCAACAAACTGCAAATTGTAAAAGTATTATGTCACTTATTCTATTGGGCGCAAACAAAGGTGCTGCGCTAGAGCTGATCATTTCTGGTGCAGATGAACATAAAGCGCGTGATGCGATTATCAATCTTATTCAAGCCCGATTTGACGAAAAAGAATAAGTTGACTTTAGTTATCTTGGCACATAAGATCATACTGGAATGTGTTTTCTGAAATATATTGAGGAGAATTAAATGTTAAACAAGGCTATGAAAAAATCAGCACTTGCACTTGCGATCTCAGGATTGCTTGCAGGTAGCGCATTTGCAATGCAACCAGGCACATATGCTGGTATCCAATTGGGCTGGGGAACAATTCACCAAGGTGGGGTTTCAAATTCCAGTATCAATAATGTTTTTCGTGCATTAGGACCTAATTTTGTTGTGACTTCTAGAAGTAACAGCAACAGTGATTCTGGTTTTGCAGGTCGTATATTTGGTGGTTATCAATTCTGCCAATACTGGGCTGCTGAACTTGGATTCAGTAAGTTTACCAATGCAACAGCAAAAGCAAATGCTGCAGCAAGTTATCCACCAGGCCCATTAACAGCAAATCTTGCTGCTAGCGGTTCTGTTAGTGCTTATGCAGTTGACTTAGTTGCTAAAGGTATCTTGCCAATTCAAGATAACTTCAGTGCTTACGGTAAACTCGGTGCAGCTTACTTAAACGAAAACGGTCATATCAACCTGACGGCTTCGAACTCTGCTGGTACCATCGTTGGTGGTAGAGCCAGTGCTGGTCAAAGCAGAGTATTACCTACTGCCAGCATAGGTCTTGCATACGATGTTAATCGTTGCACCGCTGTTGACTTAGGTTGGAACCACATTCAAACCGTTGGTTCAAACCACTTAGGCAATACCGATATGGTTGCTTTAGGCGTTTCTTACAGCTTCGGTTAATCTCTCTGAATATTCTCCCCTCTTGCAGGGGAGAATTTTTTTGTTAAATATTTTTATCTTTAACCCAAAATAATATCACTGCCGCCGCCAATAAGTATAATGGCAATACTGACAAAGCCATATGATAGCTTTGTAAGGAAAAATAATGCACGCCATTTACAATTTTGCCGTTCCAACCTAAATCTAATAATTTCCCTATGGCAGGTTCAGTAATTGCATCTAAAATAGCATCACTTGCATTGATCATGGCGATAACAGTTGCTGTAAGATAGGCTTTATTGATTTCTTTGCCTATCGTGAATACCAATAAATAAGCACCTAAAGAAAATCCAAACATAAACAAAAAGAATGATAGCAACCAATTAGGCATTGGATGACAATAAATGATGGCAAACACAGAGATACCCGCAAACAGGGTAAAAACAAACATCATCCAACGTCTGTCTTTAAAACGGTTAGAAAGAATTCCAATAAAAGGACTCCCTACCCCTAAACCAATAAACACTAAGGAAAGCAACGAGGCTGATTGCGTTTTCGTTAAGTGATAAGCTTGTTGTAAAAACGGATTGCCCCATAAGCCGCCAAATACAGCAATAGGTGAAAAAGCCAAACCACTATAAAGCGTCAGCAACCAATTTTGTTTATTTTTTAATACTTCGACAATGTCTTTAAAAGAAACCGATGGATGGTGTTTATGCGCATCGTGATTCGCAATAGAGGGTGCATCTTTGGCAGAAAATACAAATAACAAGGTTAACAAAATACCGGCAATACCAACTGCACACAAACTATTACGCCAGCCAAATACGCCCATAAACCACGCCAATGGCGCTTCACCGAAAACAGCACCCGCCATAGAAGCCGATGCTAACAAACCAGCAATAAATGCATAACGGCGCGGAGAAAACCACATAGAAGCCAGCTTTAAATAAGCGACTGTTGAAAAAGCTACCCCTACCCCCATCAAACCACGCGAGATTTGTGCCAACAATAAATTATGTGTTTGTGAAAAAATCAGCACACCACTTGCGCAACTCAAGATAGCAAGCGTAATGACCCAGCGAGGATTGTATTTGTCCAGGGCCACCCCGACAAAAAACTGGGTTACGATAAAAGAATAATAAAACGTTGCCGCTAAGTTCCCTAACCCTGCCCCTGTTAAATCAAACTCACGCATCAAGGGTTCGGTAATAATACTAGGATAAATTTGCAGCACATATTTGTAAAATTGAAAAGCAGCGCACAAGCTGATAATAAAAATAGGATAAAACATGCCGCTCGTTTTAGGCTTAAGCAAATGACTATTCATGATATAAAATACCCACTGTTTGTTATTGTTAGCACCACCCTCATAGAGAGGAACTTATTATTATACCTACTTAGTCAATAAGTCGCGAGTGGTTTCTTATTCATTAGATGGAGATCCCCGCTAAAAGCATGCGGGGATGACGGTGCTGGCCTGGTGGGGACCAAGAAAGAAATCTCTGCGCCCTCGCGAGGTACATCTCGTCATCCCCGCATGTTTTTAGCGGGGATCTCCTGCTTAGCATAATGCATCAAAATATTTACGCCGTCTTAAGAAATGCAATCTCTTCTTCTGTCGACTGACGACCTAGGACAATATTACGCTGCGGAAAACGCCCAAATTCCTTGATCACACGGAAATGGGCATAGGCATAAGCTAAAAATAATTGATAAACCTGTGTGGTTTCAGTCATGGACAAAGAAACCAAATTTTGGAACAGACGAATCGATTGTTCTTGATGATCAACATTTTCGGAATGCACCAAAGGCATATAAAAAAACACGCGTTCAATCAGCGTCAATGCGTGGTCCATTTTTTCTTCTATACCTGCAAGCGATAATTGTTGCACCACGGGGTCTTGTGAAAAAGCTTCCGCAGAATTACGATGAGATAATCTTGAAAATTGATCTAGTAAAATAATTAATGCCAATCGCCCACGCGGCGATTCAGCCCAGTGGCTTAACTTTCCTTGTACCGCTTGTTCATATTCTTCTTTGAATTTATCCACCATGCTTTTTCTTAATTTTTCATTTTCACCAAACCATAAATTGGTGCGCTCACTGGTAGGTAAATCGGCTAGACCTAAATCGCCAAACCAGAAATTTAATAATTCATGCACTCTATCTGTCACACAAGACTCCTTTGCTCAATACATTCAACAAATCAAAAACCAGTTTTTCTGTCAGTTGATTTTTATCTTTAGTAGAATCAAATTCCACAATCTCCGCACCCAATAATAAAGGATTATTGGCTATAAGCTGCAAACTCGCAATCAATTCTTTCGCAGAAAGACCATCAGGCTCTGGCACACCTGTGCCAGGCGCTTCCTTGGGGTCTACACTATCCACGTCAATACTAACACCAAAACCTTTGGTACCTTGACTCACTCTAGCAACTGCTTCTTGCATCACTGCATCTAAACCGCGTTGTTTTATTTCATCCATAAAATAAATACGTACATTTAATTTTTTCAGTAGTTCCGCTTCGCCCGATTCAAAACTTCTCACGCCGATTAAACAAACATGTTCAGGGCGCAACACAGGTGATTCATTAAAAATATGTGTCAGCAAAGGATCGCCATACCCTAGTAAGGCTGCCAACGGCATACCATGAACATTACCCGTTTCACTAGTAAGCGGTGTATGACTATCCATATGAGCATCAATCCAAATTAATCCTATCGGTGCTTTTTTCGCATGTAATACACCGTGCCATGTTCCTACAGCAGCGGAATGATCACCACCAATGACTACAAAAAAATCTTTTTGCCGAGCAACCGCATGTGCGAGACGTTTACATAATTCACTTACACGATGAATCACAGAACCTGTCTGATTATCAGGGCGATAAATACCATCCCAATGCAATTCAATACCATCCGCATACAGTTGTTGTAAAAAAGGTGATGTTTGCAACACCTCTGGACTTTTTGCGCCACCATGACTGTGAGCGGCGATATCTGATGCATAACCTAGACAAGTTATTTTTTTCATGATGGACCCTTGTTTGTGATTGGTTGACTCATTGGCAAAATAATCTGACGATTGCATTTCCGCTAAGCGTGAATGCGTGCGGGTATATTCTAAAATCATATATCCACGATTATACAATTGATCTATCGGCTCTTCTGCAGAAATAACTAGTTTAACGCGTGCATCGTAAAAAACATCTACCATGCTGATGAATAAACAGATCATATCTTTTTCTTTTTCGGAAATTACCGGAACATTACTGATAAAAACAGTACGATACTGTTGCGCAATTTCAAGATAATCGTTTTGGCTGCGCGGCACAGTACACAGCGCTGAAAATTCAAACCAGATAACATCTCCTGCTTGTTTATGAATAGGGATTTCCCTACCATTGATGGTGACAACACCGGTTTTAATTTCACGACCTTGTGTCAGAGCGTTAAAACTTTTTTCCATATTATTACGCGCAGCATCATTCAAAGGTGTATAGAAAACACCGGCTTCTTTTAAATGGCGCATGCGATAATCTTCGACTGATTGCAAGTGAATCACTTCTGTGTCTTGTTTCAATAAAGCAATCGCTGGCAAAAACTGCGAACGCTGTAATCCATTCTTGTAAAGTTCATCGGGTGTGACATTGGATGTTGCGACCAAACTGACACCTTCAAGAAATAATGCCTTCAATAATCTACCTAACAACATAGCATCCGTAATATCCGATACAAAAAATTCATCAAAACAAATGACTAAGGTTTCTTGGGATAATTCTTTTGCTATATTTTTTAAAGGGTCTTGTTCGCCTTGATGTTTTTTTAAAGCTTGATGCACGTGTTGCATAAACGAATGAAAATGCAAACGCAATTTATTCTTGAAAGGCAAAGATTCATAAAAACAATCCATTAGAAATGTTTTACCAATCCCTACGCTACCCCACAAATAAATTCCCTTGATTAATTTGGGGCGATGTAAAAATGCAAAAAAACGAGCACGTCTCTCATGCTCAAGAATTAATTGTTGATGCAATGATTGTAATTTTTCTAGGACGAAGCGTTGTTGCGGGTCATTTTTGATAATGCCTTGCTGACATCTATCCTTGTAATAATCAAGCGGGGTCATAGTATAAAAGCAATCCTGAGATCCAATTCAGATCTCAGGATAACAACTAATGATTAATAATCATCATCCGTGGTTGCCATGTCTGGTGCTAATGCTTCTGGTGCTGCATTGGCTGGCAATGAAGAAGATTCAGCGGAACCAATGTTTTCTTTGCTGGCAACAGTGGTCATGTCATCACCCATGGTATCTGCAGGAGCAACAGTTTCATTAGGTGCTTGACTTGCTTGTAGTTCTGGTGTTTTTGCAGGAGCTGCATGTGCCAAAGACACAGCCAGTAAACTGGAAGCAGCGATTATAGCTAGAGTTCTTAATTTCATGATTTCTCTCCGAAGTAGAATTGTTATTAACGGGTTACGTACCCGTAGCGAACCATTATCAAGTGTTAAGAATAACATCAACACTTAATAATGGTTCGCCACGGGTATAATTTAATACTGATTGGAGTAAAACGCCATAAATTTTTAAAAAGCTTTTGCCTCCTACCCTAAAATTAAAACATTGCTTTTCGAAATAGCGGTTGGTTATAATGTCCACACAATACTAAAACTCATACTCAGGATGCGAAACATGACGACAAGCGCTAGACTATCGGGCTCTTCTATTTTCAAAAATTTGTCTTATCCTTGGTTAATCTGCGGCATAGGGATGCTATTCTATTGTTTTAATTACTTTTTACGCGTTTCTCCTAGCGTCATGCAAAATGACTTGATGCAGGGCCTGCACATTACTGCTTATCAATTTGGAACATTAGCTGCTTTCTATTATTATGCTTACACGCCCATGCAAATCCCTGTGGGCATGATTTATGACCGTTTTGGCGCTAAAATTGTTCAATTTTTAGCCTGCTTAACAGCTGTGCTAGGCGTCGCAATTTTCATCAGTGCAAATAGTTTTCTTGTTGCTGGTATTGGTCGTTTTTTGATCGGATTGGGTTGTGCGTTTGCTTACATTGGGGTTTTAAAACTCGCCTCTTTGTGGTTGCCACCTAATCGTTTTGCAACAGCGGCTGGATTAACGACAGCATTTGGTATGTTTTCGGCAATTGTTTCTGATAAATATTTAACTGCTTTTGTGCAACTAGTGGGTTATAAAAATGCATTGAATATTGCGCTATTGATTGGTGTTGGTTTGAGTCTAATCATTATATTTTTTCTAAAAAGTCGTCCTCACTCATCACCTATTGTTACCCCAATAAAAAAGACTTCTTCCACTTCCACTTTATCGCAGCTAGCAAATTCACTACGTATTATTTTGTCTAATCCACAGATATGGATTGTGGGTATGATTGGTTGTCTTTTTTATCTACCCGCTTCTGTATTCTTAGATCTTTGGGGCATCCCTTATTTGAAAGCCGTTTATCAATTAACACCTGAAGTAGCTGCCACTGCAGTCAGTTGTACATTTGTAGGCTGGATTATTGCAGGCCCTTCCATTGGTGCGCTTTCAGATTACTTTAAGCGCCGTCGTCTGCCATTGTTAATCTCTGCTGTGATGTCTACTTTGATCATCTGCACTATTTTTTATATTCCTGGTATACCGCTTTATGGTTTGTATGTACTCTTTTTCTTCTTAGGTATTTTTTGTGGTGCGCATCCTCTTTGTTTTGCTTTGGGCAAAGAGAATAGCCCTATTGCGATTTCAGGCACTGCTGTTGCAGTCACCAACACGCTAATTATGTTAGGTGGTATGGTTTTCCAACCTATTGTAGGACAGTTACTAGATAAACATGCAGTGAATGTGGTTATGCAAAACGGCATTCCTGTTTATACAGCTAGCGATTACACCTATGCGCTTTCTGTTGTACCTATAGGCCTGGCACTGACCATCATATTAATTCTTTTCCTGAAAGAAACGCACTGTGAATCCCGCACGATGAAAGACTTTATTGCACAAGAAGCGGTGGGAGAATCTCCTATTCTGTTGCAGCCAACAGTAGAAGCTGCGCATTAAAATTAATGTTGACCTTTATTTCAACAAAACAGTATACTATGCTGAAATAGTATTATTACGGGGAGATTAACTCTATGATTAAATTAGCAAAAATTACAAGCATTGTTGCGGCAATTTTGTTCACTTTTGTGTCTTTGAGTGCGAATGCTTTTGTTCCTGATTATACCACCATTAAGATAATAAAGAATGGCGACTACGCGACCCTACGATACTTTGTAGCTCCTGTGCCTTCTGTTTCTTTCCCTTGTGGAAATGATTCGTGTATTGGCTGGGGAACTCATCCTGGTGATAAGAGTGGTACTGGTACTGGATATGTTTATGCAACTAATGACGGAAGTCGCAGTTGTATGGCTCTATTTAATTTTCCAATACAAATTCAACAAGTGAATGGTGTTCCTAAAGTAACTACACCGGCAACAACTTATTCAGTTACTAAGTTTTATGCTTATCAAGTTGATTGCTCCCGTTATTCAGCAACAGTCACAGTGAATGGTGATGCGACAACAGGTTACACGGTTTCAGCATCTGTTCAGTCTAACTGACAATTAGCGCAAATACCGTAAATATATAAACTGTGGTCAGTGATAGTGTACCCTGCTTTACTGGCCACTTCTTGTTGACGTTGCTCAATGACTTCATCCACAAATTCTTGCACGTTACCGCATTTTACGCAGACCAGATGGTCATGGTGTATCCCTTGATCTAATTCAAAAACTGAATGTCCACCTTCGAAATGATGGCGTACAATCAATCGTGCTTCTTCGAATTGTGTTAACACACGATAAACTGTGGCGAGCCCTATGTCGTCACCGGATTCAAGCAGTGTGCGATAAACGTCCTCTGCACTAAGATGTCTGTCTTTTGCATTCTCTAGAATTTGTAAAATTTTAAGGCGAGGCAAGGTTACTTTTAAGCCTGCTTTTTTTAAATTTGCATTATCCAATGCAATTCTCCCTGTAATTATTGAGTAAAATCCGCTATTATCACGGAATTTACCACTTGGAACTTTACTATGCAAAAACTATTCTTACTTACCTGTTTATTACTTTTAACAGGATGCTCTTTATTCCACGTGCATAAAATGGATATCGAACAAGGCAATATCATGACGCCAGCCATGATGCATCAATTACACCCTG
>LSTE01000032.1 GCA_001644445.1 Gammaproteobacteria bacterium SCGC AG-212-F23 | reverse complement strand
CAAAAATTAATCAATTTGTTGAATCAAAAACAAGTCAATCCTGATCTCATTTTATTAACCGGCGATTTGTCACAAGATCAATCAGCAGAGAGTTATCAGCATTTGGCAGAAATGATAAAACCACTTCAAGTACCGGCTTACTGTATACCTGGTAATCATGATGACAGTGATGTCATGTATGAAGTGTTTCCCAAATATAATATCGCGATTGAACGTTATATTATTTTAAAAAAATGGCAAATAATTTTATTAGATTCGCAAAAACCAGACGCAGTAGAGGGATACTTAGCACCTGCACAATTCAAATTTTTACAAAAAAATTTACAGCAATCGCCAAACCATCACACATTATTAGCATTACATCATCACCCAGTATCCGTAGAAACCACTTGGTTAGATAATATTGGCTTGCAAAATGCAGAGGCATTTTGGGATGCACTAAAAGATTTTACTCATGTACGTGCCGTATTATTTGGCCATGTGCATTCTTTGCATGAAGGTAAAAAAAATGGCATACAGTATTTTTCAACGCCGTCTACATGTATTCAATTCAAACCTCGACAAGCTAAGTTTTCTTTAGATAAATTACCACCTGCTTATCGAATCATTGATTTGTATGCCAATGGTACGGTGAAAACGGAGGTGCATAGATTGGATCATTACGTGGGTGTATTTGAGCAGGATGCGAGAGGGTATTAAAAGGGCGTTGTTGCATAAATATCGAAATACAGCTCAAGCCGGTGAGCATGGATACTAATGGCGTAGTCGCGAGTGGATTACAGGATGTAATCCGTAGCGCCATGGATGGTGCGATTCGAGCGCGGAGCTATTAGTATCCAGGATCACGCAAAGGCTTGAGCAACATTATTATTTTCCCTGTTGCTGCGGCGTTCCCGGTGCATTAGCTGGAGCCGCAGGCACCGGCACTAACACCATAGGCATCACCATAGGAAACGCTGGTGCAAAATCACGATTTAAATTTCTCAACATCTCTTGGGTCATTTTCTCAGCGGCTTTTAATGCGGCGCGTTGATATTCTTCCATTTGTTTTAATGTGACACTTTCCGTATGCGTAAATGATTGCGGCCCATTATAAATAATTTGAAAAGTTTGTGGCGTACTGCCTGTGCTGACAAATCGTTGGGTCACACTGACGCTGGCATTATTATTTTTTGTACCTGTTGCGAGATCAGATTGTTTAATCCAACCGACATTACCATTTTTAGGATCAGCTACCTTTATCCATTGGCTATCTTTAGGTGTGAAAATTAGAATAATGCCATTATTAGAATCCACGGTGCCCACTGCTTTTGCATCAACTTTGGGTTGCTCATACAGGGTAATCGTTGTCGCCAACACAATAGATGAAAAAAAACACAAAAACAAGCCAATAAAAATCTTTTTAACCATAGCACACCTCTATTCCTGAATGATGTCAATAAAGAAAAATATAGAAGCAATAGCAATTATATTCAAGAGGCAAGTAAATATGTGGCATAATTAAGAGATAAGATAGCTGAGAATAGGTCAATGCAAATATTGATATGGATAGGGATCATCGTAATCCTCGGCGGCCTATTTGGCTTGTGGCGGTTGCGTCATGCTTATATTCATAAAAAAACAACGTTGCTCTCTCAATTCCCTGACGATAATGAAAGTTATTTTCGCCATGTATTTGATTCCGCTGCAGAAGGGATGGCATTAGTATCCCCGCGAGGACATTTTTTAAAGGTAAATCATGCACTATGCCAAATGTTAGGACTTACTGAAGAAGAGTTATTAAAGATAAATTTTCAAAACATTATTCATCCCGATGATTTCAAAAAAGATGTCCCACTGTTTCGCGATATGTTGAACGGTAAAATAAAAAAATATCAAGCAGAGCAACGTTATTTTCACAAGAATGGCGAAATCATGTGGATGCGTGTAGGCGTATCATTGGTGCGCGACAAAAAAGATAGGCCTTATTATTTTATTGCACAATTATCGAATATTACCAGCGACAAAAAGACACACGATCAATTACGTTTTATGGCTTATCATGATGCTTTAACTGGGCTTGCAAATCGCAATACCTTGGGTCAAGAAATCCATATGGTGCTAGAGCATGCACATAAACAAAAAAGCATAGTTGCCTTATTATTGTTGGATTTGGATAATTTCAAAAATATTAATGATAATATTGGTCATGATTCAGGCGATGAATTATTACAAATTGTTGCTGAGCGATTAAAGTCAGCAGTACGTGTTAGCGATTTAGTAGTACGATTAGGTGGTGATGAATTTGTCGTTGTAGTTGATAATATTCATCAACCTGAAATTGCTGGACAGTTAGCGCAAAAGATTTTGAATAAGTTACTAAAACCTTTAGAGATTAAAGGCTACGAAGTTTATATCACTACTAGCTTAGGCATCAGCATTTTCCCGGCAGACGGCGATACAATAACAGACTTGATGAAAAATGCAGATATTGCTTTGTATCGCGCAAAAGAATTAGGTAAAAATAATTACCAATACTATGTTAGCGATATGACCAAGAAAGCTAACAAAAAAATCAACAGACAAAATGCATTAAGTTATGCATTAGTTAAAGAAGAATTCTCTCTGTGTTATCAACCAATCATGAATGTTATGGATGGGAGAATCACTAGTATAGAAGCTATTCTGCGTTGGAACAATAAAGAATATGGCATCATGACACCCGAAGATACTTTATTGCTAGCAGAGGAAAATGAGTTAACCATTCCATTGATTGAATGGACATTGAGAACGGCGTGCAAACAAGTAAAAGCTTGGCAAAATAAAAGTGTGTTAACATTGCCTGTAGCGGTTAAAATTACACCGCAGTATTTCAAACAGAGTAATTTTGTTAATACTGTTTTGCAAGTGATTAAGGATATAAAAATTCCCGAGCAATTGTTAGAATTAGAAATTTCCGAAAGTATTTTAATGCAAAGTGTAGAATATTCTGTTGATATATTAAAATCATTACGTTCGTTAGGGATTCATGTAACTATCGATGATTTTGGTAAAGGATTTTCTTCTGCGGCTTATTTACATCGTTTTCTGGTAGATAAAATTAAATTTGATAAATCATTTTTACAAAAAGTTGTCTCAGGAAATTCCAACCCTATGTTGATAGCCATGATGGAGATTACTAAAAAATTAGGCATTAAAACCGTCGTCAAAGGTGTTGAAACAGGTGCGCATTATAATTTCTTAAAGAGTGAAGGTTGCACGGAGATTCAAGGTTTTTATATCTCTATGCCGCTTGATGCAGAACAGATTGTTCAATATGTAAAGAAAACTGTGGTTTAACATTAAAAGAAGTGCTGCGTGTAGTTTGATAAATCCCCCTTTTTCAAGGCGTTGTTGCATGATTCCTCTAATGATATACGTCGTCCCGCGGCTTGTCCGCGGGATCCAACACACGGTCGTCATCCCCGCATGTTTTTAGCGGGGATCTCCTGCTTAGCACAAATCTCAATAACCAGGAGATTCCCGCTAGGAGCATGCGGGAATGACGAGTAGTCACTGGATCCCGCGGACAAGCCGCGGGACGACGGAATCAAATGAATTATGCAACAAAGCCCTTTGAAAAAGGGGGATTTATTAATTACTGCACGTAATGTTTCTTTAATTCCTTCCGCATAATTTTATTCGACGCTGTCTTCGGCAACTCTTTCACAAAGACTACATCATAGATTTTAAATAAAGGATTCAACAGCTGATTAATTTTCTTTTGCATCTGCAGTTTCACTGCATTTTTATCTAAATTTTCCTGTGTGACAGCAAAAATAATCAATCGACTAGGACCATTATCCTCAGGTTGGATCGCTATTGCTGCAGTTTCAATGATGTTATCTATCCCTTTTAATGCGCGTTCAATTTCTACCGCGCTAGTTTTAATTCCACCTAAATTCATGGTGTCATCTACGCGCCCGATCACCACGTAATAACCATTTGCTAATTGCTGCAACTGATCACCATGACGACGTAAACGAACATCGTTGGCATCCATAGGCATGTTTTCAAAATAAATTTTCTGATGATCTGCATTCAATAGTTCAGTCGAAAGCCCCATTGCTGGCGAACGCAATGCCACTTCTCCTTTGAATACACGTCGTCCCGCTCCCCGCATGCTTTCAGCGGGGATCTCGCGGGATCCAGTTTCAACAGAAGATTTTGCATTATCCTCCAATAAAACAAAATCATTCCCCATCGCTTGTGTACTAAAACACGCGGGATAATTTTTTTGTATCACCGTACTTGAAAGATAAGCACCACCAATTTCTGTACCACCACAATATTCAATCACTGGCTTATTTCTTGCAAGCGACATGAGATATGCCATATCATCCGCATTCGAACATTCGCCTGTCGATGTAAATAATTTTATTCGTTGCCAATCAAATGCTTCCATACAATGCGATTGTCGCCATGTTGCAACCAAAGTAGGTACCACACCTAAAATAGTGACACCCGCATCTTGAATAAATTTCCCAAACGCCGGTTTTTGCGGTACATCCGTATAAAGTGCAATCGTCGCATGATTAATCATTGCTGCAAAAATCAACCAAGGCCCCATCATCCAACCTAAACTGGTAGGCCAAGTAATAATATCATCAGCTTGAATATTTTGATGAAAAAATCCATCCGATGCTGTTTTAAGCGGTGTTGTATGGTTCCACGGAATCGCTTTCGGTGTTCCTGTCGTGCCTGATGAAAATAAAATATTACAAGCGTCCATGGGCTCACACGCATATGAAGTGTATTGATCGTTTTCTACTAAAAATTCTTCCCAAAGCAAATCGTTTTCACGCTGAACTGTGTCATCCCTAGCGTAGCTGTCATCCCGAGCGTAGCGAGGGATCTCCCTGTAAGCAGGAGATCCTTCACCGCAAAAAGCGCGGTTCAGGATGACAGCTGTACTCGGGATGACAATAATGCAAGGTGTTTTTGCTGCAACAATTTTCTCATACAACGGCAACTCCTTCTGATCTCGTAAGATAATATCCTGAGTAAAAACCGCTTTCGTATTCGCAATCTGCAACCGCGTTGCAATTTCTTCCGCCGAAAAACTATCTGCGATAGAAACGACAACACCACCTATTTTAATTACCGCCAAATAAATTGCTATGGCGGTGACTGTCATAGGCATCACGATCGCAATCGCATCGCGTGGTTTAAATCCTTGTTGACTGAGACTATTTGCAATGCGATTTACATATTTTTGTAGATCACTATACGAAATTGTTTTGATTTGCTTATCTTGATCTTGAAAAATTAATGCTGTTTTATGCGATGGCGCAGTGAAACAACTATCACTGATATTCATTTTCGCCCCTGGTAACCAACGCGGGTTTTCGCTGCCAAGAGAGAGATCACAAATTGCCTTTGGCGTTTGCTGAAAAACAATCGCAAGTTGCTTCAACATTTTTTCCCAGAACTCAACATAATGCTCTACTGTCCAACGATGAAATACAGCGATGTCTGTCATCTGTAACGACAACATATATTGATAAATATTCGTAGTTTCTATAAACTCTTGTTCAGGAATCCAAGGTTGCAGCATGGTGCTTTCTTCCTTAATCTGTCGTCCCGCGGTTTATCCGCGGGATCCAGTTTATCGAACTTGGATCCCGCGGACAAGCCGCGGGACGACGGAGTCAAATAAATTGTGCAACAACACCTTTGCAAAAGGGGGATTTTTAACATGCAAAAAAAAGCAGTCATTCTCTTCTCCGGCGGCATAGATTCTACCACTTGCGTGGCTATTGCGAGGTCCCAAGGTTTTTCATGCTATGCATTAAGCTGTGACTACGGACAAAAACATAACCTAGAATTAGAACACGCTAAAAAACTTGCAAAAATATTAAATGTTGTTGAACATCGAATTGTATCTTTTTCTACAATCTTAGGTTCTGCGTTAACAGAAAGTAAGATACAAGTAGAAGATTACAAAGCGAATAGTGAAATACCAACAACCTATGTCCCCGCACGCAACACCTTATTTTTAAGTTTCGCCTTAGGGTGGGCGGAAATTTTAAATGCTTATGATATTTTTATTGGCGCAAACATAGTCGATTATTCAGGTTATCCGGATTGTCGCCCAGAATATTTATCGGCTTTCGAACATCTTGCAAATCTTGCTACCAAAGCGGGTATCGAAGGCAATCGTTTTCATATTCATGCACCGCTATTACATTTACACAAAAGTGAAATCATTCAAAAAGGTATGTCGTTAGGTGTTGATTACAGCATGACTGTTTCTTGCTATCGTTTAGATAAGTCGGGTCGTGCTTGCGGTAAATGCGATTCTTGTGTTTACCGTAAAAAAGGCTTTAACGAAGCGGGTGTTGTTGATCCGACTAGGTATTTTTAATCTGTGTTGCTATGCTTGGGATGACATACGCCTCCGCGAGGCACATCTCGTCATCTCCGCATCAGGACCATCTATTTAGATGGAGATCCCCGCTTAGAGCATGCGGGGAGGGATCTCCTGCTTAAAGAAAGAAATACACCTCTGATTAAAAATAATGTATAATAGTTACGTTATGATATGTTTTTCTTAAAATTACTTTTCAATCTTTAACAAAGAGGAGGGTTTATGAAAAATATTCTAAGTATGCTTTTAATCACCATGGTAGTCGTTGTTATCAGCGGTTGTACTACTCAAGGTTGTCCTTGCAAACATAAACAGCAAGCGGTTACCGTCCAACAAAAATAAAGGAAAAAAGAGGAATTAAATTAAATCCCCTTTTTTCAAAGGGCGTTATTGCATAAATTATTTAGTTAATTACGATATTCTCAGGCCGTAGGCCTGGCAGCTCCTCTAGCCTAGGGCAAGCGTGCTTTTTACGCGCCGCCCTAGGTAATTGATAACCTCACATAACTGCTTGCGCTGTAAGCGCAAGGATTACCAATCAATTTTATCGCATTATCTAGGAAATGCGCTTACAGCGCGAACATTGTTTAGGAGCATTCTTACCTAGGGCGGCGTGCACAAAGAGCGTGCACTTGCCCTAGGCTAGAGGAGCTGTCAGGCCTACGGCCTGAGGACATCGCACGACTAAATGACTTATTTATGCAATAACACCCTTTGAAAAAGGGGGATTTTAAACGGTGAAATAATTATGAGTTTGTTGGCGCAGGAGTTGCAGGTCCGCTGCCACTGCCACCTGCTTGTCTTTCTAGTGCGTTATAAATATTAGCAAGCCTACTTTTAGGATGAGCGTCTACATATTTTCTAATTGAATTTATATCTGTAAAAGTATTATCTGTCACCTGCGTCTTTGCACCCCATGTTGTTTCCATAGATTTGCGATGCAGTGCTTTAATCAATGTAACTTTATCAGCAGATTCTGATAAATCTTTACAAGCTGCAATAGCATCATTTACATTGTTGGTTGTGAAGAAACCCCAACTTGCAACCAGTGCCGCACTCATTTTTGTTTTGGTGTAGGTTGAAGGGTTTGCAGCTGTCTTCTGATCAGCAGCGGTTATACCTAATTTGCTACCATCTTCTATTATTAATTTATTAAAACGTCCAGTTGTTTTTGCAGTTTCAGTTTTGGATGAATGGACAATAGTTTTTCTAGTAGCTTTATTATCAGTTGCAAATTTTTCGACTTGCGCCACGGTAGTTTTATGTGATTTTTCGTCCAGATCAGATTTGGTCAATACACAGTAAAAATGATATGATCTAGTTTTTTGGGAGTTCTCTGCTCTGTATGCTGCTAAACGGGTCTTGGCATATTCTTCTTGTGCTTTAAAATCTTGATCAGCGGCAAAACATAAAATAAGTAAATCTACCCCTCGAAAATAAAAATTTGTTAAGCTTTCAAATTTCATATTGCCAGCTGTATCCCATATGGCAAGATTGATTGTTTCTTGAGTGCCTATCGCCTGCACCATTCCAAAATAGGCACCAATTGTCATTCGTGTTTGATTGAATTCATTATAGGCCCATGCGTTAAATAAACAGGTTTTGCCCGATTTTTCTGTCCCTGTTAATGCTATCTTTAAGCTTCTATTACCTGACATATAAGATGTACCTTTATACATAAATAATATATATTGTAACACATATTCCCTTAAGGTTTTCTTAAGAAAACATAAACACGGAGGTTCTATGTACAAAATCGCCACCATCATCGGCAGCTTACGCAAAGATTCGTATAACAAAAAACTCATGCTAGCTTTAGATAAACTCAAACACCCTAATATACAATTCAATATACTTGATATCCATGAAATCCCATTATTCAATCAAGATAATGAACAAAATCCTCCGCCCGCAGTTGTCAATTTAAAAAACGCAGTCGTCAACGCCGACGGTGTCTTATTCGTCACGCCTGAATACAATCGCTCTATCCCCGGTGTTTTAAAAAATATTATCGATTGGGGCACACGCCCTTACGGTAATAATTGCTGGAAAAATAAGCCTACTGCGATCATTGGCGTCAGTCCCGGGAAAGTCGGCACAGCTGTTGCCCAATCACATTTACGTAGTATTATGGTGTCACTAGGTTCTATTTTGTTAGGTTTGCCAGAAGTTTATTTTATTTTTACCGAAGGCTTGATTGATCAAAACAATACGATTACTGACGAAGGCACAAAAAAATTCCTACAGGGTTTTTTAGATACTTTTAATGCGTGGCTTGCAGAATCATGTTAACGGATGTAATTTTTGTAGTATCTGTGTAATAGAAAGTGCAGTAATGTTAGCAGCAAGCGGGAAAGTTTCGTTGCCCGCGTGTACTATATACCCTTGTGATAAATTTAAATCTTGCATGGCAATACGTAGAGATTTCGTTATCTTAGGAGCAACGGTACGTTTAAATTCAAATCCTAAGCGAATATTACCGCGCATAATTAAAAGATCCAACTCTGCACCCGAATGTGTTCCCCAGAAAAATACTTCCTCGGGTTGCACATTCAACTGATTCATCACGGCATTTAATGCAAAACCTTCCCAGGATGCACCAATTTTCGGGTGATTTGCTAATTCTTCTTTGTTATTCAATCCAAACAGTGTATGTAATAAGCCGCTATCATTAATATAAACTTTAGGTGATTTCACTTGGCGTTTTGAAATATTTTCCCACCAGGGTGGAATTTGTTTAACAATAAAAGTAGCTGTTAAAATATCAAGATATCGGCGTATAGTGCTATCACTCATGCCAAAAGCGCGTGCAAACTCCGAACCATTCCAGATTTGTCCATGATAATGTGCTAGCATCATCCAGAATCGTCGCATAGTGATTGCTGGAATTTCAATTCCTAGCTGTGGCAGATCACGTTCGAGAAATGTACGAATAAATTCTCTTCTCCAGTTGACACTGGCATTTGTAGTTGATGCTAAAAATGATCGTGGAAATGACCCACGTAACCATAATTCTTCTAAGTGTGATATTCCGACTTCCGCTAATGAAAATCCATGTACTTCGAGATAAGCAATGCGGCCAGCTAGTGATTCTGGGCTTTGACGTAAAAGCGCAGGCGAGGCGCTACCTAACACTAAAAATCGACAAGGCATGTCTTTACGATCCGCAAGTATACGTATTATTTTAAATAACTCAGGTAAATGTTGAATTTCATCAATAATAACTAAGCCGCGTAAATCTTGTAAGCTTAGCATAGGGTCTTCTAGGCGGGCTAAAGTGGTAGGATTTTCTAAATCAAAAAAAGTTTTTTCATGGAAATCTTGCGCAACCATTTTCGCGAGAGTGGTTTTGCCGACCTGCCTAGGGCCGATAAGAGCTACTACAGGGGTGTCCTTTAGTAATTCTTTGATTTTATTGATATATTCAATTCTTTCTATCATTTTTTACCTTGAAGTTTCGTCTATTGTAGCAGAAATTTCAAGGTAAATACAGAGGCGTATATCAATATTTTATTGCCAAAATTTCCAAGGTTTCAGTTCCGTTAGGGGTATGTAATTTCACAACATCACCCACTGCAGATTTTAATAATGCTTTTGCTACAGGCGAAATCCAACTAATTTTGCCCTTTTCTAAATTGGCTTCATCAATACCTACAATTTTGACGGTTTTTTCGCTGCCATCTTTTTGTAAGTAAGTCACTGTCGCACCAAAAAATACTTTAGTCAGATTTTTTTGTAAATTTGGATCTACAATTTCAGCGTTAGTAATCCTTTTCGTTAAATAACGTACCCGTCTATCAATTTCACGCAATCGTCTTTTACCATAAATATAATCGGCGTTTTCTGAACGATCGCCATTGCTTGCAGCCCATCTCACAGCTTCTACGACTTTAGGTCTTTCGTCACTTAACAATTGACGTAATTCATTTTCTAAATCAGCAAATCCTGTCGGTGTCACATAATTTTTACTGTCTGCAGAAAATGTTTCTTTGGGTTCGAGTTCATCTTCACTATCTGTTTCTTTTTTAAATGCTTTACTCATATCAGTGCCTTTTGTTTATGCCACTAAAATAGTACGCTTAGATTTTGGAATTTTAACTTGTATTTTGCGAGTTTGCAGATCGTATTCGTAAATATAATCATTATAATGTTTAGGTGATGTCAATATTTCTTTTTTAAGGATAACAATGTTTTCACCTTTCGCTATTCTAGCAGATTTTGTTATCAAACCTGGATATCCTTCTTTATAAATTCTTTGCCCGATTTTTTGCGTTTGGGGATAATTATGGGGATTAGGATCAATTAATTCTTTATTTTTACGGGTTTTATTCCTTAGATCAAGTAGTGCAGCTTGGCAATTCACTGTAAAAATAGTACGAAGAGTGGTAATAGGTTGCTGCAAACCTGTAGTAATACCTTGTGGTGCTTCGATATAAATTCTTTTCCAATGATAAAGTGTTTCATAAAAGCTGGTTTCTAATTCTATAGAACCATACCATACAGGATAGGTTCCATCTCCAAAGCGCGTAGATAACCAAGAGGGTTGTTGAAAAATAAAATCAATCGCATTGTAATGAAGTTCTTCTAAACGAAAATTTGATTGTGAAGCGTTTGATATACGATGCGCAAAAGCTTTTGTTTTTGGATCATTGGTTAAATCATCAAATTCATCAAAATCAGGTTTTATCCCTTTGATGTTATGAAAAACAGGTTGATTGAACTCTGTTATTTTGTCAAAAGTGATTGTCATGTGAATTGATTCGCTTCTAAATAATGGCGGATTTTCACTAATCCCATATGTCCTTCTTGATCAATAACATCAAAAGGAGAGCATAAATTAAAATCAGTGTTGGGTGTTACAATCCAACGATACGCTAATTCTTTGTTAGATGAATAAGCACGTCTCAGATACTTATGAATCGTTAACAAATGCTTAATTCTATCTTGAATATCTCTATATTCAGGTAAGTATCTTTTGCCGCATTTATAGAGATAAATACTTGTTTCCGTATTAGCAGATAAGCCAAGCACAATAGCTTGTTGTTTATAGTTTAAGCGCCAGTGTGCAAACAATTGCATAATCAACTGTGTTTGTTGTTTGCGCTCTGCTTCGGTCAAAGCGCTTTGTCTATTATTTATCAGGGCGTTATTTGTATGTAACATATGAATTTCTCCTAGTTACATTCATTATAGTATACATTTATGTATATATCAATCTACACATGTGTATATTATCCTGCTGGAACCCTAAAGTAAGCGAAATCGATAGAATGAATTTTTATATTATTTTTCAAGAAGATAGATTCATAGAGAAGATAGTTGTCGTTTCTTTGTATTTTTTAAGAAAAATTTGATATCATGAGACCAATTAAAAGACTTGCACACGTGGAGGCATTACAATGATGAAAAAATTTATCGGACTCGTTATATTATCAACAGTGACTACTGCATTCGCAGCGGGTGATAATTTCCCATGTCCACAACCCTCTGAAATTCAATCAACTGATTTTACTGCACCTTCCATTTGGACAGCACCACCCATGGCGCATTCGGCTCCAGGGACTGTGGGCTTAGGTTTAGGCGGCAAAGAAGTGAAAGAATTCCTAGGCTCAGAAGCAGCTACTGTGAATCATCAACACGGTTGGGTTTGTGTTTATCGATCTAATGGCGGATTAACAGTGGGTGAATATGAATCCAAAATGAGGCAAGTTGTGGAAAGCACCGGATATTTAAGAAAATATTTAGATCGATTAAATAAAGCTTTTGAAAACGCAGAGCCTTATTTAAAAAGATTTCCACGCAATATCCCGCTTGGATTTGTAGGATACCAACAACAGTTAGTCAACAAATAAGATTATTAGCCAAAAGTAAATGTATACATTTCCAATCCTGGTGCGGAAGCAATCATTTGTAAAATTCCGTCGCCAGGTTCAGGTAGTACGATAGCTTCATAAAGCGTATGTCTTTTAATAGTGATGCTGCTATTTATAACATCTTTACCTTTTTCTGATAGAATCATTTTGCCATTTAATAATAGTTTTACATTCATTGAGTTATCACTTGCATTTCCCATCACGATAAATACTTTGCGTGCATGAAAATGAATTTCGATCGCTGCATTTTCTTGGTCTGCAACAATTTTGTCTGCCATGATTGTCCAACGGCCTTGTAATGCCCAATCATGTAGCGAAAGTTCATTTGGGAAAGTGTAGGTAGCCGATTGATCTTTGGTGACAGTCTCAGAACTAGCAAAATGTTCAGCACGCGCATAACCTAAATAAGTTTCAGGTGTTAGATAACCAGAAGCAGCTGTTTCAGCGGTTATTGTACTCGTTGTTTTACCCATACCTAACAAATAACGGATATTATTTTCTGTGATATCATATTCGCCTTCACCAAAATGCGTGTAAACAACAAAGCCGTTTTTGTCAATGAGGTAATGTGCTGGCCAATATTGATTATTAAAATTGCGCCAAGTAACAAATTGATTATCGAGCGCAACAGGATATTGAATACCATCTTGTGCTACTGCACTTTTTACATTCGCTAAATTTTTTTCGAAAGCAAATTCCGGTGAATGTATGCCTATGATAATGAATCCTTTATCATGATATTTGTGATACCAATCGTTCAAATAAGGCAATGTTCGCATGCAATTAATACAAGAATAAGTCCAAAAATCAATTAAAATAACTTTTCCCTTTAATTGATTTAATTGTAGTGGTTCTGAATTAATCCAAGCATCAATACCACCGATAGCAGGTGCTGGGTAGGGGATTAGTAAAGCATTTTGTAAATTAAGTGTAGTGTTATTATTTGTTTTTGTAGCAGCTGCAATATTCGTTCCACTTTCAAGATAAATCATATAGACTACACTTACTATAATTATCGCGCCCAATAATTTTCGAAAAAATGTAGTATGTGTTTTAAAATAACTGAATTTTTCTATCATACTTCTCCCAAAAAAAACGATTGCTAACATAGGAACTGCGGCGCCTATGCCAAATGCTAGTAATGTTAGAAAACTAGTGAAGGTAGATTGTTGAATAACGGTTTGTACAATCACCGCTGCCAAAATAGGTCCCGCACAAGGCGTCCAAATAATTGCAATTAATCCGCCGAATAAAATACCACTCAATAATCCGCCTTGGGGATTATTTGCCGTGGAAAGTGTAGAACCTGTATTTGCTAGTTTTTGTGTTAATTGACTGAATTTTTCTGTTAAATAACTGGATAACATAATAAGACCAAGCAAAAGTAAAATGCCAAAAGAAATGTGTCGAATGAGATTTAAATCAATGCCAGCGTATTGAACAAGTTTACGAGAAAAAAAAGTAAATAAAGCAAATATAAAAACAAAACCAATAATAATGCCTAAAGGACGTTTTTTGCTACCGGTAATCGATCCAGCAAAAATAATAGGTAAAATAGGCAAGATGCAAGGCGAGATAATAAGTGCAAACCCTTCAAGAAATCCTAGGCCAATATTTACGATGTCAGATTGCATGTTATCAATTCCTTTTTTTGGGAAAAGAAAATTTCTCTTTTACAAAGAACGTTGTTGTATAATTCCTCTGAGTATATGTCGTCCCGCGGCTTGTCCGCGGGATCCAGAGCATACTTGTGTCATCCCAAGCGTAGCGAGGGATCTCTCTGTAAGCAGGAGATCCTTCACCGCAAAAAGCGCGGTTCAGGATGACATCCATGGCGCTATGGATGTCATCCTGTAGTCGTTATCAACACAACTTCTGAATCTCGTAAACAAGTTACGGGTATTAATCTATCGTTTTGATTTTTCTATCAAATGCATCACGAATGATACGATAAACAAGACTAGGAAGATTAAGAATATAATCCTAGCAATTTCCGCAGCAGCAACCGCAACACCGGTGAAACCAAGCACTCCCGCGATAATAGAAACTAATAAAAATGTCAGCACCCAAGTTAACATGGTCAGTGTAGTACCCGTCACATATAACAGGAAAGAAATAGCGAACATAATTAAAAAAACAATAAAAATAATTTTAGCGATAGCGGCAGCAGCCGTGGCAATACCCGTAAATCCTAATACAGCCGCAATAATTGCAATAACGAAAAACGTGAGAACCCAACCCAACATAAGAACCTCCTTTTTCCTATTGATTTCATGATGTTATCGTAGCATAGCATTCTTCAATCACATTTAAAAGCACCGCCATGGCGCGGTTAAACATGGGCTTAGGATGAAGCCATGTTATTCTTGTGTGCCCCACTTAAAATGTGTATAATGTGCACAATAATCAAATATAACGTATAAACAACGCACTACAGAGGCAGCCGGTGAAATCTGACGCAAAAATCATATCGCAAGATGACTTTGATAAGTTAATAAGTTCTGGAACTCGTGAAGCGGTAAAGCAAGCATTAAGTTCGCTGACATCTGAACAGAAAAAACAATTATTAAATCATACCTCACGGGTTTCCCGAGAAGCAGCTATTAATGTAGCTATTAAACGTGCTATCAAATCTAATGATACAAGTATTACTGAAGAATTATTGGAACACAAAGAAGTAGATGTGAATACAAGAATGCATAACGGGTTAACACCGTTAATGCAATGTTTACAGACTAGAGAAGCAGCTAACGCCACGGCAATTATTGTTGTCAAACTTATAGCTAATCCAACAACGAAATTTGATCTGACTGAACCTGATAGTCATTTTTCTGCATTGACATTCGCTATATTGCATTGTCCCGAAGCTGCTTGTGCCATGTTAGATGATAGCGTGCAATGGTACAACATCATTGACTCTCATGTTGATTACAAAGGAGAATCAATATATCACTTATTATTAGCTTTGAAATTCAGTGGTTCGTCCCGATTAATTTTGGCATTATTATTTAGTAATAATAGCTACATTCATCCTGAAGTAATGAAATTTTTTAATGATGGTAAAGATAAGGATTTGCCTAAAAACATACAGCAATTGATGGACCCCTTTGTTGAATTTACAAAGAAAAATATTCAGCGTCATGCTTTATTGGTTTCTGCTTGTACTGAGCAAGAAATGATGTATAAAGCACTACAGAAATGGAATAAAATTAGAGAAAGTGATTATCATTGGTGGTTATCTTCTGCTTTATTAGCAGAAGGGAAGTATTATTTTACTCGCAATCAATTTAGCAAGGCTATTGATACTTTGCAAAGAGCTATTTATTTGGGTAAATCAAAAGAAATCTCACACCTCAATGAGGTTATCGATATCCTAACAAGCATAACTACAAAAAAACCCGAGGATAAAAAATCCCAAATAGCTAGCACAGTTTCAACAAATACTAATCCATCAACACAAGAAATTATTGCGGCTCATTTAGCCATTGCAGAAATCAGCACTTGGTTTGTCAAAAAGTCTACAGATTTAATAGCCAAACATTTGGCAGTTGTCAGAAATACATACGGTAATGCTGTTACTGAATGTAAAGCAGAATCGGAACTTTTAAAAGCTTTTGATTATGCAGACGGAATATATCAACCAGGACAGTTCGATATTCATAGTCATCCAGGTATTAATATAGCTAAAGCATTGTATAATGCTGCTGTCTGTCAGTCAGTTTCCGCTTATTATTCATTAATGCTTTGGGCCAATGGTTTTCCTCGCGTTAGCACCATAGATACAATAGCTGCAAAATATTATATAAAAAAAATACATAAACAAAATCCAAACATGGCATTATGGTCTCCAAGAAAACTTTCAATGGAAGATGAAGAGAAATCGGAGTTAGATAAACTTGTTACTACAGTTATTATTGCTACTGATACAGTCGCTGTACAAAGCGATTATATCGATACCGCAAATCGATTTTTTACACTTGCGGGACTCGAATCATATAATACACTAAAATATATTATGTATGATTGTGCTGCTATTTGCTGGATGAAATCAACACCGTTATCTATGTCAACTATTGAATTGGCTCTTAATGCGTACAAATTTGCTTATAAGTTTCGTACATATATATCGACAAAATTGTTTTGTTACAAATTTTCTGATATTGGTAATAAAATTGTTGATCAGTTCCCCGCATCATTTTCAATATACATTAAGGTATTGATTTATTGTTGTGAGTGTAGAGAGACTTTCGGGCAAAATGAAATTGAAATATTACGCTATGGTATTTGGCATAATAAAAAGATTTTGGATGCGGTGATTCAATCACCAGACTGTTTTAAGCCTTTTATCGAGGTGATTAAAAAACTATTTGAAAAAAATGCTGAAGCTATTCACTCTCTTGTAAAAGATATTTTTAAATATGCTGTAGAATATGCGTTACGTGAAAAAAAATATGATTTACTATTGAACATTCTAACACAGTTACACATGATAGATGATAAAGCGTTTGTTACAGAAAAAAGCATGGTTATGGAATTAATGGATAAGGATGAGAATTATCAGAAATTTACAAAAAAGACGAATAACAAAATAGCACAAGAAGAAAAGACTCAAAAAGAGGAGCAATCTGAGAAAATTCTCACAGAAACACAAGATGCGGAATTTCAAAAAAACTATGGCCAAAAAATTAATAATACCAGTTTTCAAAATTTATATGAGATGATTCGAACAGAAACACCTGACAAGCATTCTATAAAAAGAGCTATTGAAAAATCATTGGAAATTTTCACCCAACGATTGTTGGGACCCGTAGAAACAAGAGTGACAACAAAAGAATTTGAAAAAGAAAGTTCATTACAGAATTTACAATTAATTATGAAAATAGTTGTAAAAAATGGCAAGACATCCGAGTATGTATTAGCGCATAGGGTTACCCAAACGTTAGAGGAAAAATTTGACAAGCAAAAATGTGAAACAGAGGCCGAAGCGGTTGCTAGATTTCGCTTTTATCAAGTAAAAACGCTAAATTTTTTAGAGAATAATGTTGATGCAAAAGAACTTGCAGATACTGCAAGAAAATCACTAGATAATCTCGCAATATGTTTTGATGAAATTATTGTAGCACCTGTTGAGAAAACAATGACGCTAGGCGATAAAACGCTAACGCTTAACGCTGATCCTATCGTTTCTGAAAAATTCCAAGTGCAGCATTTTTGTAGTAAGTTAATAGAACAAAAAAACATGGATCCTGATATACATAGGATAGCGCAAGCTTTTATTGCTAGAATAGAATTTCATAATGCTGAAAATGAAGGCGGAATACGTTTTCTTAAAACCATGAGGCCGCTTGCTGTAAAAACATGTCCAGATGCATTATTTGCCTTAGCTAAGCATTGTTTTACAGAGTTTCTTCGAAAAGAAATAAGTTTTAGTTTTTATTTAGTTCTTATAGTGACGCTACGCCAACCGTTTACCGAGAAATTTTTGTCAAAAAAATGCATTGACAAAATGCTTGCTGAAGCAAACGAACGTCTAACAACTACAGATATGAAGTTTTCCCATCCAAAACTGAAGTCCGTAATAAATAAAATGGTTAATACGGCATACACGGATCTTATTACTGATATAAAAAGAAAATTTAATATCATCCCAGCAGATGAAGAGAATTCATTTGCACTGGTGAGTTATGCTTTTCGAATTTATTCATCTGATTTCAATGATGATTGTTTGCAGAACGCTTTTCACGAAGATTTAAATACAGGGTTAAACAAACAAATTCCTTTCCCAATCATGCAGTTATCTGATGCAAAATCTGCAGCAACGGTAGTAACCACAGCGACTACTGCTACTACAACGATGGCTGCTGTTAGCACATCATCTTCTGCTACTATACAACGTAGTTTGCCGCCAACCGCAATTACTGTGGCGACCTTGAGTGATGATCGTAAATCAGCAATAAGACATATGATTATGGCGGCTTCCCATCTAGTTCGTGCTCAAAGATTCTTAATACAACCGGGTGTAAATAACCCAGCAACCACAATTGAACAAAGCCAACAATCTAGAAATAATACCCCTTAAAAAGCGTTGTTGCATATCTATTAAGGTAAAGCTCAAACTTTTGCGTGGAGCCATATATTTCGACGAAATTTTTATAAGAAAGAAAGATAATGGTTGTAGCAACTATGCAAATAAAAATAGGGCGAATTAGTTTCGCTCCTTTGTGGATTGCTAGATGTGCGCCTAATCTACCACCGAGTAATTGTCCAGCAGCCATGCAAAGAGCGATTTGATAATCAATATTATGTCCTGCAGCAAAACAAACGGTTGCAATAAGATTGCTTTTTAAATTAAAAATCTTCGTATAAGCAGTCGCTTTTCGTAAATTATAGCCCAGAAAATACGTTAGCGAAAAAATCCAAAAAGATCCAGTACCAGGGCCAAAAAATCCATCATAAAATCCAAGAATAAATCCAGCAAAAATATAAAAATAAAATTCACCACAAAGTGGTTTTCTGTCTTCTATCCCTAGTTTTGGAGAGAATATAGTGTAAATAAAAATAATAATAAGTAAAATAGGAATGACTTGCTGTAAAATATGGCTGCTAATAACTTGTCCGCTCATTGATCCCAGTAAAGCACCAGCAAAACCAAATAACAAACCCTTATAAACGGTACGCAAAGAAAATAAACCAGCATGATAATAACTGCAGCTAGCAATAAAAGTGCCCACTGAACTTTGTAATTTATTTGTTCCTAAGGCGAGATGGGGTGGTACGCCTACGCTTAACAGCATAGGTAATGAAATTAACCCACCGCCTCCTGAAATAGCATCAATAGTGCCGGCAACAAATCCAGTTGCGAACAAAATCAATAATAATTGCAGGGATGAATGCAGAAGCATTTATTTTTACAGTCCATTAAAGTTTAATCAATAAAAATCCTGCAACAATGATTAATGCGATCGCAGAGATTTTATTCATTCTATTTTGATAACAAGGATTTTCTACCATTTTGTTAATACGTTGGCCAAAATAAGCATATACACAGCCACTAGAAAACTGCAGCGCAAGAAAAGTGACGCCTAATATAATAATTTGTAAAAAATGATATTCTCCTTTTGTCATGAATTGGGGAAAAATTACGCCAAATAAAACAATTGTTTTAGGGTTTGAGAGTGCGATAAAAGCACCTTTTTTATATAGCGATGATTTTTTTGAGGTATCTATTTCTAAAGAGGACGACGCTGCAACCATTTTTTTGTGCCATTGCATATAGGCTAAATACAATAGATAAATAATCCCACCTATCTGTATACCTTTTAAAAGATATATATTTTCTTCAAACAATTGCGTTAATCCAATAGTAAATAAAATGATTGAGAGTAGATAAGCATTATTTGCCCCGATTAATATAGGCCAAATATTTTGATATTTCATTTTCATGCCATTGGCCATCATGAACATAGTCATTGGCCCTGGACTGTAAACCATAATGAATACTAAAATAAAAAACGACAGATAACTTGATAAAGTCATATTATTTTATCCCGTAATAATCATGGCCCTTACTGCTATCGCGTACATAGACGCAATTTTTTGCAAGGGCCCGTTGTTTTTAAGCGAGCGCAGTTAATTTTTCTCGCTCGAATAATTTTACCACATCACTAATACTTTGGGTAAATGATCTTCCTCTTACCTCAAAGGCAAGTACCCCGCGCCAACGGGTTTCAATGATTGTGTCTACAACTTTTTGATAATTAATGACTCCTTCGGGGATTCCTAAGTGTAAATCTCTGATGCCATCATTATTACTGAATGACATCCCCCAGATTCTCTTGTTAAATTCACGTATAACACCTACCGGATCGCCATCGCATATAACGCCATGTCCAACATCAAAAAAGAAGTAAACATGTTTCGCTGCAATACGATCAAATACATACTTGTACTCTTCAGGCGTTGTGAATATATAATGGAAAGGTCTGTAGTTTTTGTAGTTGGATAAATTTTCTAACAAGATTGTTACTTTTTTCTTTTCAGCGTATGCAATAATTTTGTCTAATGATTGTAGATAACTGTCTAATGCTTTTTTCTTTGCTTTAACGACTAAACGTGGTTCGACAATAGCGCCACCATGAATAATCAGTGGTGCTGCTAATTCAGCGGATAAATCAATTTCATCACAGACTCTTGTAACAGCAGTTGCTCTGACTGTAGAGATATCGGATGATAATGGCAATTTGAAATTTCCGTGAAAGATAGGGTATACACGATGTGATACAATTTTGTCGGTAAGAGAATCTATTCTTTGGGGAGACCAATTTTCTGGATATTCTTCGGGGAGGCTGCCATCAATGTACCAATAATTTGCGCGATCCTTCTTTGCTTGTTCGATTCCTTCTTCTGCTAAAAAATAGTGTTGTTGAGCATAGGCGGAGATGAATTTCGATATCATAAATTATCCCTCATAAAGTTGGAATGGATGTTTGTTCCGCTCCTTACTTTTGCGTGACTTGATATCGCCAAAGCTTTTTTTGCAATTACCCGATCGCATTAATGCAAAATTTCTTGCGTGCGTGGATAACAGTCTTATCTTCAGCTTCACAAGTACACGCAATATGCTATAGATATATCTATGCCGTCAAGCATTTATTTATCTATTTTTCTTAATTTTCTATCTCTATGATTCTTTTAGAATAAATAAGATGGTGATACATAGTGTTCAATATTACTCTACTAAAAAATTTTCATCCAACGCATGTTTTGCAATAATTAAGCGCATAATTTCATTGGTTCCTTCAAGAATTTGATGTACCCGGATGTCACGAAAAAATCTTTCAATAGGATATTCTGACATATAACCATAGCCGCCGAATATTTGTAATGCATCATTGCAGATTTGAAAACTATTGTCTGTCGCTAATCGTTTTGCCATAGCACAATACATAGGAGCATGAAGATCTTTGTTATCGAGAGATTGAGCAGCGCGGTAAACCATAAGACGGGCGGATTCTAATGCGGTATACATATCAGCGAATTTAAATTGTAAGGCTTCGAATTCAGAAAGTTTTTTGTTGAATTGGTGGCGATCAAACATATGTTGACGGGCTAATCGTAAACATGTTTTTGCACCGCCTAATGCGCAAGCAGCAATGTTGATGCGACCACCGTTGAGTGCGGCGACTGCAATGTGAAAACCTTCGCCTTCATCGCCAATTAAGTGACTGACAGGTACGCGACAGTTTTCGAAAAACACCATAGTTGTTGGTTGGCTGTGCCAGCCTAGTTTTATTTCTTTTTTGCCGAAACTTAATCCCGGCGTATTTTTTTCAACAAGTATGCAACTAATTCCTTTTGCGCCGACTTCACCTGTGCGTACCATGCAGACATAGACATCACTGACTGAGCCGCCGGAAATAAATGCTTTGGTGCCATTAAGAATATAATGATTACCATCGCGTATTGCAGTTGTTTTTAGTGAGGCTGCATCTGAACCTGCCTCTGGTTCCGTTAAACAATAACTGCCAAAAAATTCCATGGAAGTCAGTTTAGGTAACCATTTTTTACGTAAAACATCTGTGGCATAAGTATCAATCAACCATGCTACCATATTGTGTACGGAAATATAGGCAGCAGTGGAGACACAAGCAGTTGATAATGCTTCAAAAATAATAGCGCTATCGATGCGTGTGAGTGCGGAACCACCTACATCGCTTTTGACGCAAATACCTGCTAATCCTAAGGCAGCTGCTTTGCGTAATGTCTCTGCGGGAAAAATATGTTTCTCATCCCATTCATGAGCCAGTGGCGCCATTTCTTGATTAGCAAAATCGGTAACGGTTTTTTGAAAGTTAAGTTGTTCTTCCGTGAGAGTAAAATTCATTCTTTTATATCCTTTTCTAACTGTAATAAATCATGGATGGTTTCGCGACGACGTATGAGAAAATGTTTATCGCCATCAACTAAAATTTCAGCAAGACGTGGTCTAGAATTATAATTAGAACTCATACAAAAACTATAAGCCCCCGCCATCATAACGGCAAGAATGTCATCAAGTTTTATTTCGATTAAGCGATTTTTTCCGAGAAAATCAGCTGACTCACATACGGGCCCTACAATGTCATAATGTGTTTTTGCGGGATTTGCATGTTTGATCACAGGAATAATCGGATGCCATGCTTCGTATAAAGCGGGGCGCATTAAATCATTCATGCCAGCGTCAACGATCGCAAAATTCTTGTGAGGGGAATGTTTGATATATTCTACGCGTGTTAATAAAATGCCCGCGTTAGCAACAATCGCGCGACCTGGTTCTAAAGTAATATACAGTTGAGTATTAGATAATTGTTTGGAAATAGCATTCATATATTCTTCTATGGATGGCGGTAATTCGTTTTGATAACGAACGCCTAAACCGCCACCGATATTTAAATGTTGTAAAAAAATATCATGTGTTTTTAAACGTTCAATAAAATCTAATAAACAAGTAATAGATTCAGCGAAAGGCGCCAACTCTGTCAGTTGCGAACCGATATGGGCAGCAATGCCTATGAGTTTCACATGAGAATAAATATTTATTTTTTTACAAATTGCAAAAGCGTCAAGCATGGTAATACCAAATTTGTTTTCGTGCATGCCGGTTGAAATATAAGGATGCGTTTTGGCATCGATATTTGGGTTAATGCGCAAAGCAATTTGTGCAATTTTATTGTGCTGTTTTGCAATTTTGTTAATACGTTCAAGTTCTTGCAATGATTCTACATCAAAACAATCGACATCTGCCGCGAGTGCTGCTGCAATTTCATTGGTAGATTTGCCAACACCTGAAAAAACGATTTTTTTTGGGTCGCCGCCCGCAGCAAGCACACGTTCTAATTCACCCTGAGAAACAATATCAAATCCTGATCCAAGTGTAGCAAGCACTTTTAAAATATGAATGTTGGAATTGGCTTTAACGGCGTAACAGATTCGATGTTTAATTTTTTTTAAGCCTTTGTCAAACGCTTGCCAATTATCACAGATAGCTTGTTTTGAATAAACGTAACAAGGTGTACCATATTGTTTTGCAAGTGCAGTGAGGTTAACTTCTTCTGCATATAATTCATTATCTTGATAGTGAAAATAAGTCATTGTTTATCCTTGCAAACACTCTAAATAACGATGTATGGTTTTTTCTAGGCCGAAATAGAGCGCATCGCAAATCAGTGCGTGACCTATCGATACTTCTTTGATGATAGGTATTGCTTGGATTAAAGGCCTTAAATTTTTAAGATCTAAATCGTGGCCTGCATTGATATCAATTCCTAATTTGTGCAATGTGGTTGCCACATTCTTATAAGTTGCCAAAGTGGTTGCGGCTTTATCTGTACCAAAATCTTCAGCATAGCGTTCTGTGTATAATTCTACACGGTCAGTCATGATTTGTTTGAGCAATAATATTTCTTTGTCCGTTAGTGTGAAAGGGTCGATGAACAATGAGGTGCGGATACCATGATCATGTAGTTCAGCGACAGTCTCTTGTAATAATGAAAAGTTTTTTTCGACATTCCAACCCGCGTTTGAGGTGATGACATGCGGTGGATCTGGGACTAGCGTGCATTGTGCGGCTTTTACTTCTTTGACCATTACCAGAAAATCTTTGTTTGGATAACCCTCGATATTAAATTCTACGTTGATGCGGTTGGCAAGTGTGTAAACATCTTCTTTGCGTATGTGTCGACCATCGGGGCGTGGGTGTACGGTGATGCCATTAGCACCGAAGGCAATAATATCAAGCGCTGTTTTTAATACATCGGGATTGTTTTTTCCCCGTGCGTTGCGTAATGTCGCGATTTTATTGATATTTACGCTGAGCTTGGTCATAATGCTTCTCTTAATAATCGGGTATGTCAAGTATACTTTTAGGTGGTTAAAATGCAAGAATCTATTGTTCCCTG
>LSTE01000031.1 GCA_001644445.1 Gammaproteobacteria bacterium SCGC AG-212-F23 | reverse complement strand
ATCGTTTAGATGCACATATATCTGAAGTGCGACGTGTGTTAAAACACGGTGGTGTGGTCGGGCGGCGTTTGGATTTCTTAATGCAAGAATTAAATCGTGAGGCGAATACTTTAGGCGCTAAATCAGTGGATGCAGATACGACGCGTGCATCTGTTGAGTTGAAAGTGTTAATTGAACAGGTGAGAGAGCAAGTGCAGAATGTAGAGTGATTATATAAAAAACCGGCTACTGTTTTTCCCTCACCCTAACCCTCTCCCGCTATGAAGTTCACATTATTTCAAGATTGCCAGCGGCGGGAGAGGGGACTATTAGTGTAAACACGCTGCCATGATGGTAAAAAACGGGTTATTTACAGCAGTAGAGGAACTATCAATGTAAATTATCGTAGTTATTAAATATTTATTTATAATAAAGCGATTACATTAACTCTCCCTCTCCCGCCGCCATAACGGTGAAAAATACGATACATGTCTAGCGGGAGAGGGTTGGGGTGAGGGGAATAAAGATTCCTTAAAACCCAGCACAACTCTGTGGACTTTTACCCGATTGCTGACAAGCTTTCTGCGCTATTATCGTGCCGGTGTAAGAGGTACTTTGCATGATCGCTAAAGTATTTGCCATCGCTTGCGCTGCGACTTGCTGTTGTTGAATGGCAACGAGTTTAGAAAGTTGTACATAGGTTTCAGAGCTGTACATCAATAATTGACGTAACACATAACCTAAAGGCTCTGTGGCAATCTGCGTGAACCAATCTTGATTACTCGCTTGTAGCATGAGATACGTGTTCACATCCATGCTGGTGAGTTGATTGGAGTTATTGTCTTTTTTGACGTTCATTTTGACTTCTGAATGTTTATCTAAACCACCTAATATATAAGCATCATAAGATTGAATGGATGAAATAACATTGTAAAAATTGCGGTAAGTACGCGCAGACTCGTTATCTACTTTCCAACTGGTATCTGCGGGTTTTACTAGAAAACTTGCGCCAGAAATATTTTGTAAATAATTTTGCACTTCAGTGGTCAGCGCATCCTTGTTTTTGACGGGTAGAGGTGGTTGACCTAAGAGAGTCAAATAATTAGTGGAATTTGCTGTGGCTTTTTCTGGGTTTTGGTTGCCGCCTGCTAAAAATATTTTGCTGAGTGCTTGGGTGGCATCGTATTGATTTTGCATGGCCGTAAAATAATTCGCGATGCCTATTTCATCGGCAGTTTGATGTTTGTCTATGACGCCTTGTGCGCTTTTCAAGGTATCGCTATTGCTGTCATCGGAAACGGTGTCTACCCAGCTTTTCGCCATTTTGGTAATGGCTTCAACGTAGGTAGGAGATTGATTTAATCGATCTAAAATTTTATCGGTGGTTTGTTTGATTTGTCTCAAGACAGCGGTGGAGGCAGCGTCTTGGGCGTAGGCGGTGGTGGTGATAAGGATTAGGGAGAAAAGTAGGAATCCTTTTTTTAAAAATTTTTGCATTTAAAGCTCCTAAAAGATGTTGTTAATTTAAAAACAGCTGCTTAGCATTTTAATATTTAATATTCCACCCACCCGAATTTTGTTCCGCCGGCTTATTAGCCGGTTGTTGAAACGTCCCCGCAGGGCCTCCGGATGTTGGTGTTTTGGTAGCAGGCGGCGGTGTTTGGGTTATGGGCGCCGCAGCCGGTGGTGGAGTGCTGGGTTGTTCTACGATAGGTGGCGGAGTCGATAAACCTTCTTGGCTGGCAGCGGATGGAATTTTTGCAAGCTGGCTATTTAATTCTTGTTTAAAAGCCGCATTATTTTGACTGTTGATCTTAGTCACTTGCTGTGAAAATTGTTCTGGCGATAAAATTTCACTGGTAATAGGCGGCATCACAGGGCCTTCCACTGTATTTTTGGTGGGTGCAGGAAACATAAAATTTTGTGCCTCAGCCAAAGAACTCCACAACAAAATACTAGTCGCACAAAAAACACTGGCATAACGTAAAAGTTTAGACATGCTCTTGCTCCATCGATTTTAAGACTAATTGAAAACGTTCAGGTGAAAACACCCGGCTCAATAAACGTAAGCGTTCAAAAACAATATTGCGTCGTAAAAACAAACCATTAATCACATTATCCGGGGTATTGTGTTCCTCTGCATACATGAGCACTTTAGAAGCGGAACCCGGTTCAATAGTATCAATTGCTTGCAACATACGTAGAATTCGTGAGGTTTTGAGGTGGGCGCAAAGTAGAATAAATTGTTCTTCTTTGCCTAGCTCGAATTTAGTGACTGCATCCAAATTAGCGCCTAAAGCAGCGATTTCTGCTTCCAACTCCGGCTGGCCGTCGTAAGTGAAGTTTTCCACGCTTTCCATGAAGGAAATTACACGATAAATCATAGGGTCCTGGTAGTTTTTCCAGAACTCTTGGGCAGACTGTAAATCCAGGTTGGGCATAGCAGCAAAGTCCCTTAAGCTTGCGGTCGGTAAATTGTAGTATACTGTAAGTTGAGGTTGTTTTTAAGCGCTATGTGATGCTATGGTTGTCAGATGGGGTAAGAGGGTAACTGTATGACTGTAAAGGAAGATGTTAAAGACGCCGTCAAAATCTCTCGCAAGACGTTTTTTAATCCACGCGCCTGGTTGGCTTATGACCTTCTTAAGGAACACACCCGAACTGTTATTAGTCTCGCCAAAAGGGTTTTTGTTTTTGAAAAACCTGCTGAAGTCCATGACGAATCTTTTACACAAGCATTGAAACGATTGAAATTAACAGAAACCGCTGTTGCGCGTTTGGGGAAATCTTATTTTGAATATGCGATTTTCTTTTTTATCACGGGCGTTGCCGCAGTCATTGTTGGTTTTGTATTTTTGTTTCATGGTTATATTTTAGATTTTTTTATTTCATTGGCAGTGAGTCTTGTCTTGTTTGCACAAGCGTTTAAGTATCATTTTTGGTATTTTCAAATTAAACATCGAAAATTAGGTTGTACATTCGCAGAATGGCGACAGGGAAAAGTCACACGCGGGGATTCATGATATGTTAAATATTTTTCAGCTGGCACCGGATGATCAATCGATTGTTTTCCTAGGACAAATCTTTGGAAACGTCGGTGTTGCATTGTCAGGTACAGGCCCAGTATTACTGGGGAATATGTTTAAAGTATTTAATACAGCGTTGCTGGTGTTAGGTACAGGTATTGTTTTCTATACAACAATCATGGGGGTGTTATCCACAGCGCATGAAGGCGAATTCATGGGTAAAAAATTCCATGGTTTATGGGTGCCGGTGCGTATGGTGTTTGGTATTGCGACGTTGATGCCAACAGGCTCGGGTTATTGTGCAATTCAAGTGGCGGTGATGTGGTTTATTATTCAAGGTATTGGTGCTGCGGATTCTGTTTGGGGCACGGTGAATACGTTTTTTGCCAGCGGTGGGCAGGTAGGACTCAAAGCTGCGCCTATTGATACGAATCAAACAGCGCCTAAGATTGCAGCGCAATTATTTTCGAATTTAGTTTGTCAGGCATTAGTGACTAAGCAATACAGTAATAATGGTGCGAATGCACCTGCGCATTCACAGTTAATACAAGATAAAACAGGTACGACCATTGGCTATTGGTTTGGTCGTAATATAAATTCAGGTTCGTGGGTTCCTGGTGCAAAAACAGATAACAAAGTTCAATATGAATGTGGATGTGTTTGTTGGGGTTCGCAATGTCAAAATCTATCTCCGTCAGCCAAGGGTTATTCAGGTGGTCCGGGTGCAGGGACTTGTGGGAAATTAACGACGACTACGGGGACGGTATCCGATGCTAAATATCAGGCGCAAACCACTGCTATGATGTCATTGGTACCTACGATGGAAATACTTGCTGATTATTATGTGAGAACGATGATTGCTGATCCTAATTGTTGGCCGCAGGGAGGATGTTCGACAACTTGTTTACCAGCAAAAGCACAACCCAATCCGCAAATACCTACGTGCCAATTTTTTAATAAATATTATGCCACTGCAGGTTGTCCTACGCTGGATTATGCAGGCCCAGGGCCGAGTTGTATCGTCACCAATCCATGGAGCGATTCTACACGCGGTCTTTTACAACAAGCGGGTTCTAATTTTATTAAAGATTCTGCAACGATGATTGCAGGTTTTGCATTGAATTACGCACAGCTTGCTTTACAGAATCAGCCGCCGCCTGCCACTAAGGATTATACGCAGGGTTGGCTTTTTGCGGGTGCCTATTATTATGAATATGCAAAGAATAGTGGAAATAACACGGATACTTATATGGGTTTCGTGCACAGTTTTGGCATCAATGGTGTGCAAACAGACCAAGGTGTTGCTAATTTGAATGGTGTTATCGATGATCCATCAGGTATTGATTCGACGAGTGCTTACTTCAGTACGGATAATATTCCTGATTCTGCGGGCGCTACTTTGCAAACTATTTTTGCCAAGGTTTATAAATCTGCATTAGATGCGACATATGCAAACTTAGGCGATGATACGAGTGGCGCACCTGCGAGTGATGCAGGCCCCTCTTCGGGTTTACAAGGTGCAGCAAGTCAAATGCTGACAGATTGGGCCCATAGAATTGCGCCTGCTGAAGCGAGTTCAATGAACCCTATCATACAAATGCAAGAGTTTGGGCATGATTTATTGGGCGGGGCAGAAGCGGTTTTTTGGACTACGTTTGGGATTAATCTTGTTGCTGCTGGGTTTTCTATGCCTTATTCCATATTTGGTACGACGTGGAATCCTGTGGTTGCGGGTGTTTTAAGTTATCTGGTATCGATGTTTAATTCCGGTATGTTTTTCTTGATGGCGATCTTTATTTCATTAGGCGGTTTATTTGCTGTGTATATTCCTTTGCTGCCTTATATGTTATTTACTTTTGGTGTTTTAGGCTGGTTTATTGCAGTGATTGAAGCGATGGTGGCAGCACCTATTATGGCGATTGGTATTTTAAGTCCGGGTGGTCAGCATGAAATTCTAGGTAGAGCAGAGCCGGCCGTGATGATTTTGTTAAATATATTTTTACGGCCTACGTTGATGATTTTTGGCATGATAGCAGCGATGCTGCTTTCCAGTGTTATTGTTTTTATTATTAATCAAGCTTTCTCGCATGTCATTGCTTCTATATTAAATGGTTCCAAGGGCCAGTTTTCTGGTATTATCGAAGGGTTTTTATTTATCTTTGCTTACGCCAGTATAATTATTACAGTAGTGAATAAATGTTTTTCCCTCATTCATATTTTACCTGATCGTGTCTTGCGCTATGTTGGCGGCCATCCTGAAGGCTTTGGTGAAGAACAAATGGCACAAGGTGTTAAAGGTGAAATTGCTGGTGCAGGCGGTCAATTGGGTAAAGCCGGTGCTGGTTTAGGTGGTGTAGGTGAGGTTGGATTAGGAGCACGAGCTAAAGCAGAAGAAGGTAAAAAAGGTGGCACAACAGTTACACCGAGTCGTCCTCCTGGTCCTCCCGGCAATCCCTAATTTTTTGTTAGAAATGATCTTTGTCTTCGCGTAAGCCTTGCTCTGCAATCACGCGATAAATACGTTCTGCAATAATGCCTGCTTTGAATTTTTCTTCGGCGTCTTTTTGTAAGGTCCTGCCTTTTTCACGCACTAGTTTACGTACGCGTGCAGTAATAGTAATAGGATCGGCATCTAATAATTCATCACGAATATTTTCATCAAAAACTAAATACTCACGTAAAGCAACACGTTTGCCATCAACAGTCGGCGCTAAGCGTTGTGAAACCACTAAACGTATAGTTTCGATAATATCAATCGTCCGGCCTTGACGTTCTTCGGAAGGAAATGTGGTGACTAAACGACGAATAGTTTCAGCCACACTATTACTGTGTAAAGTGGTGTAAACCGGATGGCCTGTCATCGCCGCTTCCATCACGGCACTAATGGTTTCAGGGTCACGTGCTTCACCGACCAGAATTAATCGTGGTTTGCGGCGTAACGCATTGCGTACGCCATCGGCGAAACTGGGTAAATGTCTAGGAATTTCCGATTGACTGACAATAGCGGAAGCCATTTCAACATTATCATAAACAAATTCGATAGGTGCTTCATACGTTAATACTTTGCGATGACTTTCTTCGTTTTCACATATATCGCGGATAATCGCTGCTAATAATGTGCTTTTACCTGAACCCGTAGCGCCAGTGATGTAGACTACCCCTTGTTCTGGTGCAATCGCTTGTAAAATTTCTGGCGGTAAGTTCATGCTCGCCAATTTAGGCGGATCGGTGGGGATGGTACGTGCGGTGATTTGAATCGCATCATGGCCTTCAACTTGACAGCCGGTGGCATTGATACGAAAACGGTAACGATCGGTGCGATTGGGACGTATTTCATAATGCGTATCGACATCTTTGCCTGTCATAATTTGCGTGACAGCGTTAGGACCGTACATAGCGTTAATGATTTCACCGACTTCATTATTGGAAACACGACGGCGAGTGATTTTGCGTAAACGCCCGAAGATTTCAGCAAATACAGGTTCACCGGTTTGAAAAGTAATATCCGATGCGCCTATTTTTACTGCGTGCATTAAAATATCATTGGCGGAATCAATGGTGAGACGAATAGGTTCTTGCGGATAAAGAAATTCAGTGGTCATTGTTTTTTACCACCACGGCTTGCCAGTTTTTCGTGTCGGTTTGCAGTTTTGGCAATTCAACGATACGCAAGACTTGATCGTTGACACGCATATCAGAGCCATCACCGGTGACGCCTAATTCTGTTGTGGATACACAAGGTGCGCTGACCATGTTTTGTTGTAGTAATTTACGATATAAAATCATGCCTGCGTAATCGCGTTTTAAACGAGCCAGATTTTGTTGGAAAATACTGTAAGCTTGTTGTATGCCTTTGTCCCAGCCTTGGGCAACGCCTTTTTTCCAGATTTTACTTTCATCGTTTGTTCTGGGTAGTAAAAAGTTGGCAGGCAGATCTGGCTTGCTGTAATTCAGCCAAATATAATCGCGCCAATTGGGCGGTGTTGTGGCAAAACGTGCTTGTTGCAAAATGCGGTAGGTTTTATCGGCAATACGTATGGTATTGGGGTCAGCTAAGTTTAAACTGTTGTCGCCTTCTTGTAACACAGGTGGTAGTACACCATGACTTAACATCATGCCGTTAAAATTATAAATGGTTTCTAAAAACCATTTGTCTTTTTCTAAGCGTTTATCAATTTCACGTGATGCCCAAGCCAAACCGCCTTGGGCGCCTATGCTCATGGCAGTATCTTTAAGTGCTTTGTAACGGATGTCGCTGATTTCGGTAGACAATAATTTATATTTGTCTGGGGTGTTGCGCATGTCAGCCAGTGATTGTTCGCTCATGGTATCAATATTAGATGATGACGATGCGCAAGCAACGGTGAGTATGCTGCTGATGAGGAAAAAAGTTTTTTTCAAAAGATTAATTTTTTGCATAGCGCAATTCTATGACACGGCTATCAGGGAAAACAACTAAGCAAGCACGTCGTCCAGCTTGGTAGCCTACGTCTCTTAAGACATCGGCTAGCATCATGTTTTTGTCATATACGCTAACCAATACAGGAATAGCAGGCGGGCGACCTAGTACACGTACGCGATAACGCGCTACTTGTGCGAGTTGTCGCACTAGCGGTTCGATAGGGCCTGACCAGTCTATGGAAATGAGTTGTGCCATATCGTAGCTAGCAGGATTGGGTGGCGGTTCTAATCTTGAAAACGGATGAGCTGCTTGCGCAGTTTCTGAAAGACTGGAAATAGAACGGCTGACGGCGAACGACGCTTCTGCTAACGAATGATCAGAACTATCAAGATTGCTCATTTGTGGTGGTGTTGTTGAACAAGCGTTCAGTGCGATGAGACTCAGTAGCACGATGATGCGGTGTTTGGTTTTGATGGCCATTGTTTTCCCTTTCTTTCCCACCTTTATATCCTAACTGCATTCAATCAAGATGGATGGGCAAAGTCAAGTTGAAGTGGTATGATATAAGTCAGTTTTTTACGCGCCCGTGCTCGCGTGCGAGCCCGCGCCCGTTTTTTTTCATAAACTTTAAATAATAATCGATAAGAAAAGACGGGCGCGGGCTCGCACGCGGGCACGGGCACATAAAAAAATCTATAAATTTAAGGATGTATATAATGGCCCACTGGCGAGACACAGCAAGAAGCGTGCGGTTTTGGATTGTGGATTTCCGCGCGTGTTTTCCTTTGTTGATTTTGTTATTTCATGTGCGATGGTGGACGTTTATTTTTGCGATTGTGGCGACTTTGTTTTTTGCTATGTTAGAACGTTATGGTTTTTCAGTGTCGGTTTTTTTGCGTTGGTTGCGGGCATTTGTCGCCGGCCCGCGGAAAATTGCGCAGCCTTGGTGGAAAAAGTGAGGTAATGCATGGATATGTCGGAGCAAGTAGCTAAATTTGCGAGAATGCGTAACTATCGATTTAGTTTGAATGGTAGGCCATTGACGATTGATGAAGTGTGTTCTACTACAGGGTTGTTACCGGGGATTGTGCGTAGAGCAGATCAATTGTGTTCTTTGTGTTTAGGTTATGGTTTAGGTGCAACATTCGAAGAACAAGAAGGCGCACCGTTAGGTGTACGGGTGACGTTTGATGATATTACGCCGAATATTTTGCGGTTGATGTGTATTGTGGATGTGTTGAATGAATTAACGTTGTCAACAGCGCCGGGGGAGATGACGGCGTTGGATCAGTTGATGTATGATTAAGGCGTTGTTGCAAAAGTAATTCGTGCCCGAGCCCGCGTGCGAGCCCGCGCCCGTTTTTCTCCATAAATTTTAAATAATAATCGATAAGAAAAGACGGGCTCGCACGCGGGCTCGGGCGCGTAAAAACTACTTATTCGGATTTTGTTTCGCGGTTTAATAATTTCTGCATTGCTTGTTTCGGAGTCGATTTGTTTTGTAAAATTTCTAAAACCATTTCTGTAATAGGCACTTCAATTTTGTGTTTGTTGGCAAGTTGTACCACTAATTCTGCGTTACGTTTACCTTCAACGACATGACCTAGATTGTTTTCAGCTTGTTGACTGTTTTCACCTTTACCTAAAGCCAAACCAAAACGACGATTGCGAGATTGATCATCTGTGCAAGTGAGTACGAGATCACCTAAACCTGCAAGACCTGTAATCGTTTCAATTTTTGCACCGAGTGCATGGCCTATGCGCATCATTTCAGCGAGGCCGCGCGCAATCAACGCGCAGCGCGCATTTGCACCAAATCCCATGCCATCTGAAATACCTGTTGCTATCGCGAGGACATTTTTGATTGCGCCGCCAATTTCAACCCCTACAATATCGTTACTGAGATAAACACGAAATGCGGGACTGTTAAAACGTTTTGACATGGCTTCTGCAAATTTTTTCTGATGACTGGCAATGACAACAGCAGTCGGTAATCCTTTTGCAACTTCTGCTGCAAAAGAAGGACCTGATAACACAGCATAAGGAAATTGATCTTGTAGCACTTCTTCTACGACTTGATGTAAGAGTTGGCCAGTTTTCATGTCCAATCCTTTAGATGCCCAAAGAATTCCTGAACGCGCAGTCAAAGAAGGTTTAAGTGCTTCCAAAGTATCACGAAAACCCGCTGAAGGCACAGCCACTAAGAAATCATCTACACCTTGCAATGCTTTTTGTAGATCAGGCATAGGAATTAAATTATCAGGAAAAGGAAATCCTGGTAAATAGCGTGTATTGATACGTTCATTGATCATTTGTGTAATATGATCGGTTTCAATACTCCAAAGACGAACCGTTTGGCCTTGATGAGCGAGATGCAAGGCCAGCGCTGTTCCCCATGCGCCGGCGCCTAAGACTAAAATAGGATTCATTAGTGAACTACGCCATCAGATTTTTGTTTGCCTTTTTCTTCCAAGTGTTGTGTATAGAGAGCATCAAAATTAACAGGTGTTAAAATCAATTGTGGGAAACCCGCACGTATCACTACATCAGAAATCACTTCGCGCACGTAAGGGAATAAAATATTAGGACAAAAGCTACCTAACATATGATGTAATTGATCGTTAGGAAAACCACTCATGTGAAAAATGCCTGCTTGTTGCACTTCAATAATAAACGCGACTTTTTTGCCAGTATTTACGTTTGCTGTGACAGTTAATACGACTTCGTGCAAATTTTCTTGGATTTTATTGCTTTTAGTTTCTAGGTTGAGTTGTACTTCAGGCTTCCATTCTTCAACGAAGGTTTGTGGTGTATTCGGTGCTTCCAATGATAAATCTTTGATGTAAATGCGTTGGATTTCGAATTGTTGGGCTGTTTCTTTGTTGGTCGCTGTCATAGATTTTTTCCTAGGGAGTTAATAATGCGTTTAATTTTCCTTCTTTTTCAAGAAGAGCTAAATCGTCAAAGCCACCGATGGCTTGATCGTTAATAAAAATTTGTGGCACCGTGCGCCGTCCAGTTAAACGTTCCATTTCTGCACGCTTATTAGGATCTAAATCAACGCGGATTTCGTCAAAGTGGGCTTTTTTCGCGGTTAACAAGGCTTTGGCGCGCTCACAGTAAGCACAGTTTGCAGCGCTGTAAATAATGATTTTTGCCATTGTTTATTGACCTTTCACTATAGGCATCTCAGCGTCTATCCACGCACGCATTCCGCCATTTAACGTGTTGACTTGAAAACCCTGTGTTTTTAAAGAGGTAGCGATACGTACAGAGTCTAAACCGTTTGCGCATATTAACACAATGGGTTGAGATTTGAATTTTTCTAGCTTGGTGTTTTTTTCTGAAATATCGCGCAAAGGGATAGAGATGGCGCCGATAATATGGCCGTTGAGAAAAGCATCTTGTGAGCGAATATCAATAATTGCTGCATTCTGATGATTCATGACTTGTACCAGTGCAGCAGGGCTAAGACTGGCTGCGCGGCGTCTGGCTTTTAAAAATTCAACAATCAATAATGCGGCCAAGATGGCGACCAGCGCGGATGCCAGTAAATTATGATGTTGGGCGAATTCGAGAATATTTTGCATAGTGTGTTGATATCTCTTAAGAAATGGGGAGTATATACCGAGAATGGATAACAGTGAATAATTTTTTGTGAGCAAATCCCTCTTTGAAAAGGTGTTGTTGCATAATTCATTTGACTCTGTCGTCCCGGGGCGTATAAAAGGGGATCCAGGTGCCATCCCGTAATTTATTCTGGATCCCGCGGACACCCCCCGGGACGACGTCTTTGCCCTTTGACATGGGGGATTTATAATATGACTCTGGCAATACACCATACATCTACCTGTCTAGCCCCATTTTCTTTTAGTAACCAACTCAATTCATTTACTGTATACCCCGTAGTAACTACATCATCAACAATAGCAATGTGTAAACCTTTGATAGTTTGATGTAGCAAAAATGCACCACGTAAATTTTTTTTACGTTCTTCAGAGTTAAGTCGTGCTTGTGCTAGGGTGGGTTTGATGCGAGTGCAGATATGTTTTTTTAAGGGGATTTTTAATTTTTTTGCGATAGGTTTTGCAATTTCTAAGGCTTGATTGAAACCACGTTCACGTAAACGGTTAGGGTGCAGGGGGACGGGAATAAGGATATCAGGGAAAAAGGGGTAAACTTTTTGCACTTTTTCAGCTAAAAGTTCGCCAAAAACTTGAGCATTCACCAACGCTTCTTGAAATTTCAAATTTAAAATAAGATGTGTTAGCGGTGGGACATAAGCAAAAACAGCATGAGTGGCAGAAAATGCAGGCGGTGTTGTTAAGCAATCACCGCAGAATGTAGCGGTTTGCGGCAGGGGTTTTGCGCAACAAAGACAAGGATGTGGTATGATAGGCAGCTCGGCAAGACATTCAGCGCATAAATCTTGGGCGCGGGTAGTGGGTAAACCGCAAATGATACAAGAGGAAAATTGTTTGAGTAAAAACATAAATCATACTCCTTTTTATGAAAATATTAGTTCTACCGATTATGCAAAAACAGCAGTATTGGCAGAGACGGTTGGGAAAAATATGTTGACGCGTTTGTCATATATGAAAGTACAACCGCAGGTGATTTTAGATGTAGGTTGTGGCACAGGGCAGCACGCTTCGTTATTACAACAACATTATCCTCACGCGTGTATTATTGCTTTGGATAAACAAGAGAATTTTTTGCAGCACGCAGATGAAACAACAGAAGCATCTTGTCTTCTTGCAGACACACAACAATTACCATTACGTTCGCATTCAGTGGATATGATTTTTGCAAATTTGGTTTTGCCTTGGTGTTTAGATTTGCAAAAAACATTAAAAGAATGGCAACGTGTGTTACGTCAAGATGGGTTGTTAATGTTTACTAGCCTAGGGCCTGATACTTTGCGGGAATTAATGTTGCATGAGCATCATACACCGAATTTTTTTGGATATGCATCTTTTAGGTGATGCATTAATGCAAGCGGGATTTTCCGATCCTGTCATGGATGTAGAATATTTTTCACTAAATTATCGTGATAAAAATAAAATGGCTAGGGAATTATGGGTGACGGGTATGTTGAGTGATATCAATGATTTTTCCCCGGAAAATAATACGGCAACTTTTGAGGTGGTGTATGGACATGCGTGGGGTGCTGCGTTTGGGAAGGTAGATGAATCAGGTGTGGCGAAAGTGCCTATTGATGCGATTCAACGGCGAGTTGGTGACTCACCATTGCGCCGATAAGGATAACTAACCAGGAAATATAAATCCACAAGAAAAAAATCGGGACAGTAGCAAGTGCGCCGTAAATAAAAGCGTAACTGGGAAATTGTAAGATATAAAATGCGAAGCCTTTTTTGGCAAATTCAAATAAAACAGCTGCTGTGAGGCCGCCGATGAGGTTATCGCGCCAATACACTTTGCAGTTGGGGACTATCATATACAGTATTGCAAATAATAATGTATTGATTAACAGAGGTAATGAACGTAATACCCAGGTTTCTATGCCCAATAAATTTGTTGCGCCTTTTATCCAGTGTAGCGAAAAAACAAATGTACTCACTAAAACACTGAGCCCTACGAAAATAGGCGCTAATATTAAAATGAAAATATGGATGAGTAAGGAAGACATAGTTTTGCGTCGTCGTCGCACTTTCCAGATTTCATTGAATGAGTGCTCAATGGTGATCATTAACATAATGGCTGTGACGATTAAAAATAAAATGCCTATGCGTGGTAACTGTGTGGCTTGATGAATAAAGCCTTCTAAATATTGCTGTATGACGGCGCCTGAGGTGGGAATAAAATTATCCATTACGTATTCTTGTGCAATCAATGTAAATTTGCCAAACCAGGGCAATAATGTTAAAGCGGAGACGATGACTGCGAGCAAAGGCACCAAGGCAAGCAGCGTTGTAAACGCGAGTGCTGAGGCGCGATAAGTTAAGCTTTCATCGAAGAAGCGAATGCAGAGAGTGCTGATAAAAGATAAATGTTTTTTCATGGAAACATGATATACCTACTACGTTTTTCGCGCTAGCATCATTAAAAATTAAAAAATACGTGATAGTTTGCATCAACAGTTCCCTCTCCCGCCGCTTGTGATCATGAAATAAAATGAACTTTATAGCGGGAGAGGGGAAATCAATGATCATAAAAAATAATTGGCTGTGGTTTGCCCTCACCCCAGCCCTCTCCCGCTAGATGTATATCTTATTTTTTTACTGCTATGGCGGCGGGAGAGGGAGAGTTAATGTAATCGCAAAAAATGTGGCTATTCTTCAGTAATATTCGGCAATGGGGGATTTATCAAACTAGATAATCAGGCTATCATACGACTCATCGATTCAGTGACAAAGCAAAGGACAAGTAACCCCAGTGACCCAAGATATTTTTATAGGCATAGATGGCGGTGGCACTAAAACCACTGCGCGTATAGAAAACATGCACGGCGATGTACTGGCAGAAGCCGCCGGCGGCCCCGCGAATGTGCGCATTTCTGTAGAACGTGCGTGGCAATCAATTGAAGCGACTTTAGCAATCGCTTTGCAATTAGCTGGATTACGCTTAGATGATAAAGCGTATCGTTTTCATGCCGGCATGGGATTGGCAGGTCTTGAAGTGGCGGCAGCAGGTGAGGCGTTTTTAGCGCGTTCGCACTCGTTTGCGACATTAAAACTTTGCACGGATGCGCATACAGCCTGTTTAGGCGCACATTTAGGTGGTGATGGTGCGATTATTATTGTAGGAACCGGTGTGGTTGGTTATCAAATTCAATCGGGCAAGACCAATAAAGTCGGTGGTTGGGGTTTTCCTAATGATGATGAAGGCAGTGGTGCATGGATGGGATTAGAAGCAGTACGACATACTTTTAAATGGATAGATGGACGGAATGAAGTTTCTCATTTAGCAAAAAGTGTTTTTGATTTTTTTCAAAATAGTGTTGAAAAGTTATCAAATTGGATTAACACGGCAGATTCCACGCAATACGCAACTCTCGCACCTCTAGTGATTGAACAAGCCAAGCAAGGGGATGTTGCTGCTGTCATTATTTTACAAAAAGCGGCGCAAGCAGTGGATGAAGTTGCTTGCACTTTAGAAAAATTGCAACAACAGCGCGAACCTTTGCTGCCTTGTGCATTAGTCGGCGGTATTGCGCCTTTTGTTGCGCCTTATTTGAGTGAACGGCAACGCGCACGTTTAGTACCTTGTCAAAAAAATCCTAATGTTGGCGCTATTTTATTGGTGAAAGATTATGTCAAAACACAATGAACTTATCATAATAGGCCCTGCTATTTACACAGAAGAGGCTGTTTTATCCGACAAAATGTTGATTATTCGTGACGGTAAAATTCACGATATTGTTTCAATAACAGAGGAAAAAAAATTTCCTCACGCAGAATTCATGCGTTTCCCAAAACATTATCATCTAGCTCCAGGATTTATTGATATGCATGTGCATGGTGCGAACAATGCAGATGTCATGGATGCTCATCCCGAAGCTTTACAAAAAATCTGCGATACACTTTTACTGGAAGGCACGACCTCGTATTTAGCAACAACAATGACAGCGAGTGGCGAACAAATAGAAAAAGTGCTGTCATCGGTAAGTGAATTTAAAAATACAGCAGGCGCTGAAATTGTTGGCATACATTTAGAAGGTCCTTTTCTATCGCCACAGAAAACAGGTGCGCAACGTAAGGAATTTTTGTGTGCTCCTGACCTTGAGCTTTTTAAAAAATGGCAAGCGTTAGCAAAAAATAAAATAAAATTAGTAACACTTGCGCCCGAATATCCAAATAGTAGCGAATTTATTCAGTATCTCAAACAAAATAATATTATTGCATCACTAGGACATACCCACGCAACTTATGCAGAATCAAAAGCCGCAATCCAAGCAGGTTGTACGCATGCAACACATTTATTTAACGCAATGTCTGGTATGCATCAACGTGAACCGGGCGCTGTGACGGCGGCATTACTGGCAGATACTGTGATGGCAGAATTGATTGTTGATGGTATTCATTTGCATCCTGCGATTGTGCAACTGGCTTTTAAAATCAAAGGAAAAAATAATATTGTGTTAGTAACAGATGCGATGCGTGCTAAATGTATGCAAGACGGTTGTTATGATTTAGGCGGACAAACGGTTACTGTGAATAATGCCATGCCATTGTTAGCCGATGGCACTTTAGCCGGCAGTGTTTTGAAAATGTCAGATGCACTGAAAAATATGATGGCATTCACAGCTTGTGATTTACAAACCGCATTGCATATGACGTCCATTAATCCTGCAAAAGCATTAGGCATATTCGCGCAAAAAGGTAGTATCGCAAAAAACAAGATCGCAGATTTGGTAGTATTAGATGAAAAATTAAATGTTGTCACTGCCTTATGTAAAGGGGTATGTTAGGGCAACGGCGACTTGTTTTTGGCTTTGGCGGGTGGTTTGTAGCGGATGACGCGGATAACGAAAGGGGTTTTGCGGATTTTGTGGAGGATCTTGGCGAGATGAGAGCGGTTGCGGGCGGTGATGGTTAAGTAAGCGGCGAAATAGCGACCGTCGAATTCTTCAGCGTTAATATTTTCAATGTTAGATTCTGATTCAGAAATGGCGAGGGCAAGACTTGCAAGACTGCCGCGTTGATTTAAAATATCGACGCGTATATCAACAGGAAAATCGCCGTGGACTTTTTCCTCCCAACGTAACGGTAGGAGTTTTTCCGGTGTTTGTCGGTAATTTTCTAATGTGGGACAGTCAGCAACGTGTACATGAATACCATGACCGGATTCAATGTAACCAGTAATATGATCGCCAGGGATAGGACGACAACATTTTGCATAAACGACGACAATACCTTCCGTGCCTTTGATAGCGAGTACATGGGTTGGATGTTCTGCTTGTGGCGTTAATATTTTTTCTTCTTTGCCAATCAGTTTTGCAATTTGTTTGGCGACAACAATAGATGCGCGATTGCCCATACCGACTTCTTCGAATAAATGTTCAATCGAATCGATTCTTAAATTATGTGCGACGGATTGCAATTCTTCTGTTGTTAATTGCGATAATACGATATCAAATTGGCGTAGTGGTTTTTCTATTAGACGTTTTCCTAATTCTATAGATTCTTCATGGTGTTGTTTCTTCAAGAAGTGTCGGATATTACTGCGCGCTTTGCCAGTGACGACAAAATTAAGCCACGCAGGATTGGGACGTGCGCCGGGTGCTGTGACGATTTCAACTTGTTGTCCACTCACTAAAGGAGTACTTAAAGGTGCCAGACGACGATCTAATTTGGCTGCAACACAAGTGTTGCCTATATCTGAGTGAATAGCATAAGCAAAATCGACAGGTGTGGCACCCGCCGGCAATTCCATAATGCTGCCTTTCGGTGTAAAAACATAAACTTCATCAGGAAATAAATCAATCTTAACATTTTCAATAAATTCTAGCGAGTTTCGTGAACTTTTATCCATTTCCAAAATACTTTTCAACCATTCTTTTGCGCGTTGTTGTGCATCAGCGAAAACGGTTTTTTCTGTTTTATATAACCAGTGTGCGGAAATACCGTTTTCTGCCATTTTATGCATTTCTTCTGTGCGGATTTGTATTTCAATCGGTACACCATAAGGGCCAAATAACGTAGTGTGCAGTGATTGATAGCTATTTGCTTTGGGAATGGCGATGTAGTCTTTGAAACGTTGGCCTAGGGGTTTGTAAAGATTATGTAAAATACCTAATACACGATAACACGTATCGACTTTGTCGACTATGATGCGAAAACCATATACATCCATGATTTCAGAAAAAGATAAATGTTTGTCATGCATTTTTTTGTAAATACTATAGTAATGTTTTTCGCGGCTATTAAGAGAGCGACAGCGAATTGAAGCGTGTTTTAAGCTGTTAGTAATTTCGTTTTCAATCAGTGACATGATTTCTTGACGATTGCCTAAGGCTTTGATGACGGCTTTTTTGATAATTTTGTAACGCATAGGATAAAATGCAGAGAATCCTAAATCTTCAAATTCCACCCGAAAAGCGTGCATACCTAAACGATTGGCGATAGGTGCGAAAATTTCCAATGTTTCAAGGGCAACACGGCGGCGTTTTTCTGCGGGCATGCAGCTTAAGGTGCGCATATTGTGTAGACGATCAGCTAATTTGATTAATATCACGCGAATATCTTTGGCCATGGCCATGACCATTTTGCGAAAATTTTCTGCTTGTGCATGGGCGCGATTTTCAAATTCAATTTGTTTTAATTTGGTGACGCCATCGACTAATTCTGCAATTTCTTTGCCAAATTGCTCCACAATTTCAGATTTTTCGACGGGGGTGTCTTCGATGACATCATGGAGAATCGCAGCCATCAAAGTTGCGGGATCCATGCGCATTTGCGCCAATATCATGGCGACAGCAAGGGGGTGAGTAATATAATCTTCGCCCGTATAGCGTTTTTGGCCGGCGTGGGCTTTTTCAGCCAAGATAAAAGCTCTCTCAATGGCATCGATCTCGTGACCACTGAGATAAGTTTTTAACTCTTTGCGTAATGCATTGAATTCTTCCAATTAGAGTTCTCCGCTTACACGCTCTTTACTAATGGGGTAGGCAAAATTTAAGTATACCCGAAAATTTTACTCTTTTGTTCCTTCTGAGTGCTCTTCTGAATGTTCCTGTATAGGGGCTTCATTATGTGTTGGGGGTGTCAGAAACGGGTTTGCTTCGTGAGCGTCGCTGAAATCCGTGTGGCCTGCGGCGATTTCACGTAATGCTACGACTGTGGATTTGTCATTTTCCCAGGGAACAATGGGGTCTGCGCTACCGCGGCTGAGTTGGCGAGCTCTTTTTGATGCAATTAACACCAATTCAAAGCGGTTTTTCACATTTTTCAAGCAATCTTCAACGGTAATACGTGCCATGGATAAGATACCCTCTAAACTTTGAGTCAAAACGAACATTGTATCAATTCTGTGGGATATTGCTATGAGTTTTGGTTGTAGACGCTAAGTTATGTGGTAGAGTAATTTGGGAGATCCCCGCATGCTTTTAGCGGGGATCTCCTGCTTAAGAATTGTTATAATGGAGGATTTAGGTGACAAAGTATCGATGGACCGTAGTAGGCGTGGGTTTTTTAGCAATTATTATCACTTATATGGATAGGGCTGCGCTATCGTATGCGATTACACCTCTTGAAAGTGCATTTGGTCTGACTAATACCGATTTTGGCTTGATTGCAGCGGCATTTGGTATTGGTTATATGGTGATGACAGTCGTGGGTGGGGTGTTAGTCGATTTTTTGGGTGCACGTAAAATTTGGTCTATTTCTGCTATCGCTTGGTCTATTGCCTGTGCTTGTATTGGGCTCGCAACAGGGTTTGCGTGGTTATTCATTTTTCGGTTGTTATTGGGGATCACAGAGGGTCCCAGTTTTCCTGCATTGACTCGTGTTGCAGCGGATTGGTTACCGTTGTCTGAGCGCGCACGTGCTTTGGCGATTGGTTTGGCAGCAGTGCCGTTTGCTTCTGTGATAGGTGCGCCATTGATTTCACACTTAGTTGCGGTCATGGGTTGGCGGGTGATGTTTTTAGTGCTGGGTGTATTTGGTATTGTTTGGGGTATTGTTTGGTACATTATTTTTCGAGATAAACCGGAAGATTGTCAAAAAGTTTCACGTGAAGAATTACAGCATATTCAATCCGAATTAGAAGTACATACGGAATCACCAGTGAAAACGTCTTGGCGTTTTATGTTATCTAATCGTGCGTTACTCGTGAATAATTATGCGTTTTTTGCATTTGGTTATTTGTTATTTTTTGCAATTACTTGGTTGCCAGGTTATTTGGAACAAAGTTATGGTATTAAAGTCAAAGAAGCCGGATGGTTTTTAATGGCACCATGGATGATGGCTACAGTGTTATTGTTATTGGGCGGCGTGATTTCTGATTATTTGTGGCATAAAACCCATAATATTCGTATCGCGCGTTCACATATTATTTGGATTTGTCAGGTTTTATCTGCGGTTTGTTTTATCCCGGTGGTAATGTATCATTCTCTGACTGTGGCTGTGATTGGTATTAGTTTAGGTGTGGGTTTGGGGTTGATGCCGAATGCTGCGTTTTATGCGATTAATGCTGATTTAGCACGTGACCGTGCTGCAACTAGTCTAGGTGTGATGGATTGTGCATTTGCGTTATCGGGAATTTTGGCGCCACTTATTACTGGGTTTTTGGCGAGTCTTACGGGAAATTTTTCTGCAGCGATTATGTTATTAATCGGGTTGACGCTGACTTCGGCGTTTGCCATTATTTTTTTTCAATATCCTGATACAGCATTGCTGGAAAAAAGAGGGAAGAATAATGGATATGCTTGAATCGACTGCTATAGAGTTTGATTTATTAAATCGTAATTTGAAAAGAATGTCGATAGACGACCTTGTCATTGATTTTGATAACGTAAATAAAGTGTATTGGGTACATGCTAATTTGCATCAGCCAGATATTTTTAAAAAAATCTGTGACATATTGCGGTTGCCCGCTGCCACCATTAAATTATGCGAAGAAAAAGATACATTACCTCTTCTAGTAGATGATGATGACACGTTGTCGCTGAGGATTCAGTGTTTATTATCGGGTAAATTACAAAAAGATAAAGAAATCGACTTTTCAACATTGATTATTCATCTGACTAAAAATTTCTGTTTGACGGCGTCTGCTATGCCCGTACCCATTTTGCAAGAATTTATTGATAATTGCCCGAAGTCAATTCGTTATGCTAAGACACCTTGTTTTATTTTATTTTTGATGATTGAGCTTGTTATTAATGCATATGCAAAAATTTTATTTGATTTTGAATTCGTAACAGATCAAATTGATTCTAGTGTCACAGCGATGAAAACTCGTGGTTATACTACAGTAATGCGTGTTAAGCATCAAGCGATGAAAGTAAAACGTTACGTTGTAGCCTTACAAGAAATTTTAATGCGTATATCTGGGCGAGAAATTGCTGTTATTTCTGAGCAATGTCGTATGTCATTACAGAATTTATCGAATCATTGCTATATGGTAACTAATGAAATTGATTCTATTCGAGAAATGTTAAACAGTTTGCTTAATCAGTTAGATAATGCCTTAATGCAAAAAATGAGTAACACTATGCAAGTGTTAACATCGTTTGCTACTATTTTATTGCCATTGTCATTGATTACCGGTATTTATGGGATGAATTTTCATTGGATGCCGGAGCTTAATTGGAAATATGGCTATTTTTATGCGTTGGGGTTGCTTGCTGTTTGTGGAATCGGATTGTTTTATATCTTTAAAAAGAAGAAGTATTTCTAGATGTCCTCTTCGTTTAGAGTTTGGCTTTTATCAGGTCTGTGATGAGCGAGGCATAGTTGACGACTTGGCGGCGCTCTAGTAATTGTCCGGCACGTACGATAGCTTTTAAATCTTGCATTGCTGTTTCGAAGTCATCATTCATGACAATATAATTATATTCGTGCGCATGAGATACCGCTTCGCGCACATCGGCAATGCGTTGTTGAATAATATCTATATTATCTTGCTTACGACTTAGCAAACGCTCATGCAGACATTTCAGTGAGGGTGGTAAAATAAAAATACTGATACTTTTTGTAAAAAGTGTTTGAATTTGTTGTGCGCCTTGCCAATCAATTTCAAGGATAACATCTTTGCCTTGTTTTAATGTCTCCTCCACCCATGTGTGCGATGTTCCGTATAAATGACCAAAAACATGTGCGTATTCTAAGAAATCGTGGTGTTCAATCATTTTTTCGAATTGATTGCGTTCAATGAAATAATAATTTACGCCATCGGTTTCTGCAGGACGTCTTGGTCGTGTTGTATGTGAAATAGAAACAGTAATATCGGGTGTGGAGTCAACCAGTGCTTTGACGAGAGTAGTTTTGCCAGTACCGGAAGGAGCGGAAATGACGTAAAGATTTCCGGTACATTTTTTCATAAGGGGTCCGTTATTTTTTCGATGATGGCTGTTGTCGATAGATTTTTAATGACGCCAAGTACGCGTACATCGCCGCCATAAGCATAGACAATTTCAGCGCCTACGACTTGTTCGATGCCGTAATCGCCGCCTTTGACTAAAATATCAGGTTGCAATTTTTTCAGTAGGCGTTCAGGTGTTGCATCGGCGAAAGAAGTGACCCAGTCAACTGCACCTAAACCGGCTAGCACAGCCATACGTTGTTCAACGTGATTAATCGGTCGTCCATTTCCCTTGAGACGTGTGACGGAAGCATCGTCATTAATTGCTACAATTAAATAATCGCCTAATTGTTTTGCTTGTTGTAAATAGGTGACATGTCCTGCATGTAAAATGTCAAAACAGCCGTTGGTGAATACGATTTTTTTACCTTGTAAACGTGCTTCACTGATGGCAAGTAATAGTTGTTCTTCGTTGACTATGCCGCCCGTGGACAAAGTAGGAGGATGAATGGCAACTTGTAATTCAGGGACACTGACGGTGGCAGCACCTAACTTGGCAACAACAAGGCTTGCAGCGAGATTTGCCCATACCATCGCTTCTGGTAATGTGGCGCCTGCAGCGACAGCAGCACCCAATACGCCAATGACGGTATCACCTGCGCCTGTGACATCAAATACTTCACGGGCATGTGCAGGTAAATGAATTTCTTCGCTCGATTGTTGGATCAAGGTCATGCCGCGTTCGCCGCGGGTCAGTAATAAATAATCAATATTATGTTGTTTTAATAATGCTTGTCCTTTTTCGACGATGTCTTTTTCGCTATCGCAAGTGCCAACGATGGCTTCAAATTCTTTGTAATTAGGTGTGATAACATCTGCATTGTTATAAATGCTAAAATCAGTGCCCTTAGGGTCAACCAAGATTGGGATGCCCGCTTCATTAGCTAATTGAATCAGTGTGTGTGTGCAAGCGAGTGTACCTTTTCCGTAGTCTGAAAGAATGATTAAGTTAGCTTTTTTGAGTTGTTTTTTGTAGCTATGAATTAAGTCAGTAGGATCAAACGCAGGAAATTTTTCTTCGAAGTCTAAGCGGATTAATTGTTGATGGCGACTAATGATGCGTAATTTAGTAATTGTCGGGACTTCAGGTAATGTGTGGATGTGGCTGGTTACGTTGGCAGCAGTGAGGTGTTCTTTGAGAATGTGTGCATTATGGTCGTTTCCAGCGATGCCCAGTAGATTAATCGTCGCGCCCAATGCGGCTATATTAAGAGCAACGTTACCAGCACCGCCAGGTCGTTCGTCAATTTGTTTAATTTTAACCACGGGTACCGGGGCTTCGGGGGAGATGCGTGCGGCATCACCAAACCAGTAGCGATCCAGCATGACATCGCCTACGACCAGGATAGAAGCCTTGGAAAAATCAGGGAGCTGTTGGATGTGCATTTTCCTCTCTTTTTATCGTGATTAAAAATTTTCGAATCATAGCATAATCCTGGCGTATAAAAAAGGGCGAATCTACGGTATTATCTTTCTGATAAAAGTGGGTGAATCATGCAACAAAATCAAAATTGGATGACAGGTGTTGTTGTTTTTCTGACGAGCTTAGGTTTTTTTACTATAGGTCTTGGCTCGCAGGAAATTATCGGGTTTGAATCGCGGTTTTATTTATTCCTGTTAGAAATGTGGCGACATGGCGGCGGGTTTTTTCCGACGGCTTATGGGCAGGCATATCCCGATTATCCTGCAAGTGCCATTTGGTTGATGTATGTTTTGGCAAAAACAGTAGGTGTCGTCAATAAATGGGTAGCAGTTTATCCGAGTGCGATTGCTGCGAGTATGACAGTAGCAGTCACTTATGCGATTGGTGTATTGCGTGATAAACGTGTGGGTATACTTGCCAGTGGTTTTTTATGTTTGACGTTAGCGTTTGTGAGTGAGGCGCGCACGATTTCTTTGGATATGTATCCTACGTTGATGACGGCATTGTGTTTTTATGTCATGTATTCTGCCACGATTTTTCGATGCTATTTACGTTTATATTGGTTGCCGCTGTTGTGGATAGTTGGTTTTGTTTTTCGAGGTCCTTTGGGTTTTGTGATCCCAGTGAGTGTTGTTTTTGTTTTTTATCTTTTTGAAAAAGATTGGAAAAAACTTTTTGTTTTAACAACAAGCGCATTAGTTATATTAATCGCTTGTTGTAGCGCATTACTCTATTTCGCTTATTTGACGGGTGGCGAGAGCTTTATGCAGGAAGTCATTCGTATGCAATTTTCAGGTCGTATGCAAGCTAATCAAACACCACCGTTTTATTTTTATTTTGTGGAAAGCATAGGAGCTTATGCGTTGACTTATCCTCTCGTTTTGTTCTGTGTTTTTTATTTTAGAAAAAAAATTTATTTCAGAAGCATTTGTGATGAAGTTATTAGGTTGGACGCTTATTATTCTCATTGGTTTAAGTATCCCCGCAGACAAAAAAATTCGCTATATTTTACCCATTGCGCCAGCGTTAGCTTTATTATGCGCAGAGGCATTTTCATCAGTTAAAAAAATTAAAGTAAAATATGTCTGGATTGCGGCAATTGTTTTCATGTTGAGTTATATTTTAGCCGTGGAACCTATTCGTTTGCGATTAGATCGCACACGTGATTTTGTTCGGCAGGTGGAAGCGTGGCGTGTGCTGCATCATGCGGCACTTATTTTTTATCAGGAAGGTTCAGACGGATTGCCGGTAAAATATAGGGTGAATATGCCACGGGAAGATCGTGTTATTTTTATTAATCATCCGGAAGTTATTTTGCAGACCGCAACACAAGGTGTTTTTATTGCTAGTGAAGAAAATTTTCAGCAGTTGCCTAAAGCAGTGCTTATGCGTGTAAAAGAAATCTTTCGTGGAAAGATAGGTCATAAGAAAGTTGTTGTTTTTTATAAATAGAATAAACTAAATCCCCCCTTTTCAAAGGGCGTTGTTGCATAAATAAATTATTTAACTGTGCGATGTTCTCAGGCCGTAGGCCTGGCAGCTCCCCTAGCCTAGGGCAAGTGCACGCTCTTTGTGCGCGCCGCCCTAGGTAA
>LSTE01000030.1 GCA_001644445.1 Gammaproteobacteria bacterium SCGC AG-212-F23 | reverse complement strand
GGTTATCTGGTTTTTGCCATCACTCAGTGGGTTTTCAAATTAGTCACCGGTAAAATTGGCATGGGGCAAGGTGATTTTAAAATGTTGGCAGCGCTAGGCGCTTTTTTAGGTTGGCAAATGTTGCCGCTTATTATTATTCTAGCTTCTCTCAGTGGTTTGATCATTGGTCTCACGCACATGGTGATTAAACATCAATATAAAAGTGTGCCCTTGCCTTTTGGGCCTTATCTTGCTGTCGCTGGTTGGGTCAGTTTAATTTGGGGCAAAGAAATTTTACATTTGTACTGGCATACGTTTTTATCATGACACCTTGGGTTTTAGGTTTAACAGGCGGGATTGGCAGCGGTAAAACTACTGTCGCCGCATTGTTTGCTAAGCGCGGCATCCCTATTATTGATACTGATCAATTAGCAAGGGAAATCACTGAACCAGGGCAGCCAGCGCTAAAGGAAATTGTTGATCATTTTGGTGTTAAGATATTAGAACAGGATCATACTTTAAATCGTTCTAAATTAAGAAAAATTATCTTTGAAAATCCTACAGAACGCCAGTGGTTGGAAAAACTCTTACATCCTTTAATTAGAGCGCGGATGCAGGAAAAAATTCAGCAATACTCAAGTTCTTATTGTATTGTCGTCATCCCTTTATTATTTGAAACGACGCCCAATCCACTCGTTAAACGCGTATTATTAGTGGATGCCAATCCTTTGCAACAAATTGAACGCACGATTGCCCGTGATCAAATCTCCCGTGAACATGTGGAAGCCATCCTCAAAACCCAACTCTCTCGCGAAGAAAAACTCAAAAAAGCTGACGATATCATCTACAACGACGGTGATCTTAAACACCTCGAAACCCAAGTGGAAAAATTACACAAAATGTATTGTGATAACATTGTAAGCTAAAGTTTTCCCCTCACCCCAACCCTCTCCCGCTTATTAAGATTACCCTACTTTTCACAACCATGGCGGCGGGAGAGGGAGCTCAACAGCATCGTGCTACAAAAAAATTCATACACCCCCTATTGCAAGATCACTCTGTTTTTCGCAACTATAGCAGCGGGAAAGAGAGCCCAATAGGATCACGCTGCGAAAGAATAGTGAACTTGTTCATACAGATAATCCCCTCTCCCACCGCCATGACTAAATAAAAGTAAAATGTAATATCCACCGGGAGAGGGTTAGATAGATAATACCCTCTCCCGCCGCCATGACTAAATAAAAGTAAAGTGCAATACCCAGCGGGAGAGGGTTAGGGTGAGGGAAAATCTTAGTCCTCACAAACCTAGATGCCTAGAGATACCTAGCAATTCATGTTAACATTCCAAGATGGAAACCCTCACCACCTACGAACAACCATTAAACGAACTCACACGCGTATTTTTGCGGGTGGAGCTGCTTTTTTTACAAATTGACCATCAGATTCAAGATCTTTCTCCTTTTGGCACTCGTAACCTCATCGCCACTCTGATTAATTTATTACAGGTATTAGACCGACCCGATTTAAAAGCCAAACTTGCTAAAGAATTGACCTACCAAATTGCTTTTTTGAACCGTTTACAGCAAACCCCCGAAGTCCATCAAGAAAAACTACAAAGTACGCTACATCAACTTGAAGAATTATTTCGCCATTTCATAGACTCTAACCGCAAAATTGCACAGAACTTACGAGAAATTGAATTATTGAATAATTTACGCCTGCATCTTGCAAGCCCAGGCGGCGGCTGTAGTTTTGATATTCCTGTCTATCACTACTGGTTGCAACAACCCGCCGAAAAACGCGAGGAAAATATTCGTGGCTGGCTGTTGGAACTCAAACAAGTTCGCACGACTGTGTTTTTAATCTTACAACTTATCCGCGAAAGTGGCAAAACACAGACAAAAAATGCCGAGCATGGTTTTTATCAAGAATTACTAGACCCACAAACCAATTTGCGATTATTACGTGTATCACTTTCAGCATCCCTACCCGCTTATCCTGAAATTAGCATAGGTAGGCATTTTTTAAGTGTACGTTTCT
>LSTE01000029.1 GCA_001644445.1 Gammaproteobacteria bacterium SCGC AG-212-F23 | reverse complement strand
GGAAGATTTAGGAATTCTATTAATGTCAAACCTTGAAAAGTTATTACACCAAGCCACCACAGAAATCTCCCAAGCTAAAGATTTAAAAACCCTAGACGACCATCGCATCAACTACCTAGGCAAAAAAGGCAAGCTCACCGAACAATTAAAATCCCTAGGTCAATTACCACCCGAACAACGTCGAGAAGCCGGACAAGAAATTAATATCGTCAAAGAAAAAATTACCACGTTGATTAATACAATCAACGAACAATTACAACAAAATCAAATCGACAGCCAACTCGCAGCAGATTCATTAGATATCACTTTACCAGGTCGTCGCCAAGCAATAGGCAGCATACATCCTCTCAGTAAAACTCGCGCACGTGTTGAAGCTATTTTTGCTAGCATGGGATTTGCATCCGCATCAGGCCCTGAAATCGAAAATGATTATTACAATTTTGAAGCGCTTAATATACCTGCATTACATCCTGCACGTGCAGAACAAGATACATTTTATTTTTCTGACAATACTATTTTGCGTACACAAATGTCGCCCGTGCAAATCCGCGTCATGGAAAAAACCCAACCGCCTGTGCGCATTATTGCAATGGGTAGAGTTTATCGACGTGATTTTGATTTGACACATACACCTATGTTTCATCAGTTAGAAGGCTTAATGGTGGATGAAGGAATTAGTTTTGCTGATTTAAAAAATACATTAATACAATTTTTACAAACTTTTTTTGAAGAAAAAATTTCGGTACGCTTGCGCGCTTCTTATTTTCCATTTACAGAACCTTCTGCTGAAGTGGATATGAGTTGTTTAAATTGCAAAGCAAAAGGTTGTCGTATTTGTAAAAATTCCGGTTGGTTAGAAATATTAGGCTGCGGCATGGTGCATCCTAATGTATTAAAACAAGTGAACATCGATAGCGAACGCTACACAGGTTGGGCATTTGGTTTAGGCTTAGATCGTTTAACCATGTTGCGTTACGGCATTAATGACTTGCGATCTTTGTTTGAAAATGATATTCGTTTTTTAAGGCAGTTTTAATATGAAAATCAGTGAACAATGGTTAAGAGAATGGATTAACCCTAAGCTCACAACAGAAGCTATGTGTGAGCAGCTCACGCTGTCTGGATTAGAAGTAGAATCTATCACGCCGGTTGCGAAGAAATTTTCAGGTGTTGTTGTTGCAGAAGTCGTATCATTACAAAAACATCCTAACGCAGATCGTCTCAATGTCTGTCAAGTAAATGTAGGGGCGAGAGAACCTTTAACCATCGTATGTGGCGCAAGCAATGTCAGAGCAGGTATGAAAGTTGCTGCTGCATTAGAGGGCGCAGTCTTACCGGGTGATTTTAAAATTAAACATACAAAAATTCGCAACGTAGAATCGTTTGGTATGTTATGTTCTGCAACAGAATTAGGTATTGCTGAAGAAAGCGATGGTTTGCATGAATTACCTCTCGATGCACCCATCGGAAAAAATGTTTGGGAATATTTGATTTTAGAAGATAATGTGATTGATATTTCTATTACACCCAATCGAGGTGATAGCTTAAGTATTTTAGGTTTAACAAAAGAAATTTCAGCAGTTTGCAATGCGCCTCTCACGCATTCAACAAATACCACGTCGTCCCGCGGTTTATCCGCGGGATCCAGTGAACTCCACACTGTCCCAGCCACAATAAAAGATACTTTAAAAATCCATCTCGATGCCACTAAAGAATGCCCCCACTACGCAGGTCGTATTATCCGCAATGTCAAAGCCGACGCGCTGACACCAATTTGGATGCAAGAACGTTTGCGCCGCAGCGGCATACGTTGCATTAGTCCGATAGTCGATGTAATGAATTATGTTATGTTAGCTTTAGGTCAACCTATGCATGCATTTGATTTGCAAAACATTCATGGCGATATACACGTGCGTTTTTCAAAAAATGCTGAACGCATAAAGTTGCTGGACGGACAGACATTAGAATTAAAAGCAAATACATTACTGATTGCTGACAATAAAAATCCATTAGCTGTTGCCGGTGTCATGGGCGGTTTTGATTCTGCAGTAACATTAACAA
>LSTE01000028.1 GCA_001644445.1 Gammaproteobacteria bacterium SCGC AG-212-F23 | reverse complement strand
CCCAAGATGGGATACCTCTAATACACGTTTAATATCTGCTAATACATCCATAGGCTTAGTTTTTTCGGGATAAACCATAAATAAATTATTTAATGGATCAACAAGATAAATTTGTTTTTGATGGAATGTAAATATATTATTGGCAGAATGAAAATAATTCTCTTTCATCACCATCACCCGTACTCGATCATAATTCTTGCCTATGACTTTAGGAATTTGCTGTAGTTCAAAACTTTTTTGCATACAGTTAGCATCACAATCATTGCCAGTGAGATAAATAACCCGCCATTTTTTAGCATTTTCTAATCCAACCACGGGCACCAAAGGATTAACCAATGCCCCATGATTCATGTGATTAAAATGAAAATGGTCGCGATAAAAATAAATTATAGTGCTTAACAATAAAGGCAAAATAAATATCAATGTCAAAGCGACGGTCGGTAATGTTTTTTTAGGAAAATTAAAGTTCATCTCTGCCCCGCTCACGTGCAAAGAAATAAAAAGAAACTATGATAATCAACGCAAACAAAAACCATTGCACCGCATAAGCCATATGCCGCTCCGGCAATACTGTTGTTGGTGGTTGACGATCAAGCACTATAATAAACGGAAAAAATTCTTGATGCGTCAACTCACTGATATCACGCATATCAACTCGCTGAATCACTGTAACACCTTGCTCAGATTTTAAAATATTTTTCCCGAGGATAAATTGATACTCATTTAATAATTTAATATTGCCTGTGATAATTTGTTGTTGCTGCGTATCAATAGTGACTGGACATGTTTCTGGAACCCATCCGCGATCAATTAATAATAATTTTTTCTCATTCTTGATTCTAAGGGGGGTCAATATTTCATAACCAGGCTGCCCCTGCTCTGAAAGTTTTTGTTGAAACAAGGTAAGATCATTCAAATAAACGCCTTGGGCTTTGATGGGTTGGAATTGCAAATCTTTTTCTATGGCTAATAGTTGTGGAAATATTTTAGGGGCAGCATGCAAACGCTCTGTATAGTTATTCAATAATCGTTTTTTAAACTCATAACGTTGTAACTGCCATTTACCTAAAAAACAACATAAAACAGCAAGTATAAGACACAAAACAAAAAATCCTTTATGCTTGGTTATCATAAATCAATTCTCCCTTGCGTCACTCGCGCTTGTTTTTTAGGAAATGCGCTGGCATCAAATAAGGTATAAGAAAGCGTTATTTCTTTAATCTCTTTGGGAACTGATGGGTCAATAAAAAAATATACTGGCATATCTGCTTTTTCTTTTTTAAAAAAATATTGTTGCGTAAAACAAAAACACTGAGTTTTTTTCAGATATTTTGCTGCATCTGAAGGTGTAATACTAGGCACCGCTTGTGCGGTTATCTCATGCCCCGTCTGGTTTTCCGCATAAAAATAAATAAGCTTGGTTTCGCCAGGATGAATAGTAATATGTCGTTCCAATGGTATAAATTTGAATTTTAAATTGGCATGCAAGGAGGTAGAAAAATCCACTTTGATAACACGTGAATGATCCACCGTCATGCCTGACTGAATGACTGCCGCTGATGAAGCGCCTTTGCCATTAATACCTTCTTTTTTACAAACCAATTCGTACAATGGAATCAACATATAACAAAAACCAAACATGAATAAAACACCGCACCCTAGAATCAGAGTGAGGCGTTTATGCGATTTTTTTGTAGTCATGAGGGTCAATGAACAACAGGTGCTGTTTCAAAAGTGTGATAAGGAACAGGCGTTGGCAAAGTCCATTCCAAGCCATGCGCACCTTCCCATACTTTATCTTCCACGACGCGTTTGCCTTTGTGACGGCAAGCTTGAATGACGACGTAGAGAAAAAATAACTGGCCAATTGCAAAAATAAAAGCACCTATAGTCGCAATCTGATTAAAGTCAGTAAACTGTATCGCATAATCTGGAATACGTCGCGGCATACCTGCAAGCCCCAGAAAATGCATAGGGAAAAATGTTAAATTCATACCAATCACAGATAACCAAAAATGAAACTGCCCTAATGTTTCACTGTACATACGTCCTGTCCACTTTGGCAACCAATAATAAACCCCTGCAAAAATAGTGAATAAAGACCCTGTGACCAACAC
>LSTE01000027.1 GCA_001644445.1 Gammaproteobacteria bacterium SCGC AG-212-F23 | reverse complement strand
TCAATCCCTTCATATAATTGTTGTGCCGTGCGCATGGTACGCTGTGCGGTAAATCCCAATTTTCGTGCCGCTTCTTGTTGTAAAGTCGAAGTAATAAAGGGAGCGATGGGATTGCGTTTACGTTGTTTCTTATCAACTTTCGTGACTAGCAATTTGCCGTTAGCCGCTTTTAATAAATATTGTTTAGCTTTCTCTGCGGGTTCTGTTTGCGTAATACTAAACTGCTCTTGCTTCTCACCTTTGTAAACACTTAATTTGGCCGTGAATGCTTGTTTATGCGCCTCAGTATCCGCAGTGAGGTCCCAATATTCTTGCGGAACAAATTTCTCAATTTCTTCTTCGCGTTCTACGATCAAACGCAATGCGGGACTTTGCACACGACCCGCGGACAAACCACGACGGATTTTTTTCCATAACAATGGCGATAAATTAAAACCAACTAAATAATCTAAAGCACGACGCGCTTGTTGCGCATTCACCAATTCCATAGACACCGCTCGAGGATTATTAATCGCTGCTTGTACTGCAGTACGAGTGATTTCATAAAAAACAACACGGTGCACGCCTTTATTTTTAAGTGCTTTCTTTTCTTGTAAAATTTCTTGAATATGCCAGGAAATGGCTTCGCCTTCGCGATCAGGATCAGTTGCCAGGTAAAGCGCATCGGCTTTTTTCATGGCGGTCACGATAGCGGTAACATGTTTGGTATTTTTTTCAATAAGTTCATAACGCATAGCAAAATGATTATCTGGGTCGACGGCGCCTTTTTTTGGCAATAAATCACGAACATGGCCGTAAGATGCCATGACTTCGAAACCCGTTCCCAAATATTTTTTGATGGTTTTAGCTTTTGCGGGTGATTCAACAATGACTAAATTTTTGGTCATACTAACTTGATTTCCTTCAATGACTAATTAATACGTTCATAACCGCCGGCAACCGCACGAACGTAACCTTCTAACTCTAACCCTAACAGAATGGATGAAACTTTGCTCGCCGTCAATCCACTTCGAAAAACCAGGGTATCCAAAGCAGTGGGTTCATAACCTATATAGTCTAAAAATGCGGGCGATTCCAGATTTTTTTTAGAAGTCTTAAGCCCAACCCCTCCTAAAGATCCTGGAAACATATCTAAAAAAGCACGCAATTCTTCCACAATATGCGTAGCTGTTTCAACCAATTTCGCACCCTCGCGAATTAAATGATGACAACCACGCGCCATAGGATTATGAATCGACCCCGGCAGTGCAAACACTTCCCGTCCTTGTTCTGATGCAAACCGCGCAGTAATTAATGATCCGCTATGCATGGCTGCTTCTACCACAACAACACCTAAACTCAAACCACTGATAATTCGATTACGTCTTGGAAAATGTTTGGCGACTGCTTTAGTATCCGGAAAAAATTCTGAAACCAATGCGCCCTGTTCTTGGATCTCTTTCGCCAAAGAAAAATGTTTGTCCGGATAGATATGACGCAATCCTGAACCCAATACCGCAATCGTTTTTTGCCGCACAGCCAATGCACCACGATGACAAGCGGCATCAATCCCTAACGCTAACCCGCTAGTCATCACAAATCCAGACACTGCCAAACACTCTGCAAACTGGTACGCAATTTCCATTCCTGCTGTACTTGGATTACGTGAACCTACAATGGCAATTTGTGGCAGTGATAACACTTCTGGATTACCACTGACATACAATACTAAAGGTGCGCCGCTGATTTCTCGCAATAATAAAGGATAATATGGATCTTCTTGTGTCACTATAAAATGATAAGGTGATTCCTCTATCCATGCTAAATCTTTTTCTACCGCTGGCCAGTCGGGATTTTTGATTAATGAAATCTCATCCCGATGCAACCCTGCTCTGCGTAATTCTGTGGTTGATGCTGAAAATAAATTTTCTAGCGTGGAAAAAAATTCTAGCCAGCGCCTGACTTTCACGGGGCCAACGAGTGGCATGTGTGTAAGCGCAAGTAAATAATGTGTATTGGAATACATAAATCCTCTTCAAAAAATAAAATAAGGTGACCCAATTACCCTCACCCCGACCCTCTCCCGCTGGAAATGCATAACATTTTTCATTGCAACAACGGCGGGAGAGGGAGCATTATTCACAAAAATTCCTATCCGTTAAAAACATAT
>LSTE01000026.1 GCA_001644445.1 Gammaproteobacteria bacterium SCGC AG-212-F23 | reverse complement strand
AGGCCAGGGCCTTGTACGCTTGCATCAGTTTTTTTACCGCGATAATCAATACATCACACCAGAGGAAGTGGGACACCGCATGCAAGCCGGTCAAACACCCGAAATTTTGGATGCATTTGCTTGGTATACGGGATTATTTATTGGCACTGTGCAACTCATCTTTATGCCTGAGGGTGGAATCTGGATAACCGGCGGTGTAGCGCTGAGTCATCTTAGTATTTTCGACAACCCTGAATTTTTACACGGTATTCACACTTCTCCGTCTTATTTACCAGAACGGCAAAAATATCCCTTAGGAATCCTATGCAATCCTGAACATGCTTTAATGGGTGGGGGGTTTTATGCGAGTAAACGACTTCTGATGATCTGAATCTTTCTCATCTGCCTGATCCCTCAGACAGATGAGAGAGCTGCAAGATTACTTCTTAGCTTTTGCCTTTCTACGTCTTGTTTTACGTTTAGCAGGCGCTTTCTTTTTTGCGACTCGACGTTTAGCTGTTTTCTTTGCAGCTGGTTTAGCTTTACGACGTGTTTTTCTTGCTTTCTTTGCAACTTTAGCTTTCTTTCTCATTTTGAATCCTCCATTCAATATATATTGAAGTTTAAAAATAACATTAAATCAAATAATTGTGTATTAGGAATAATACTAATAAGATTGGGTTTTTCACTTAAGCATTCTTCCATGAATTGCATTTGCAAATATCTTGTTACTGAATATCTATGTTACAATAAGATATTAGCACTAAGGAATAATCATATGGAAGCATTTGTTGATCTAGACACTAGAAAAATTGCTATCAAGAAACAACCTCTCTTCAGTCAACTCACAGAAGCTGAAACAGAAGAACTCGCCAATTTACTCGAAGAAAAACGCTATGCTGCAGGTGAAGTGTTGGTCACAGAAGGTGATAGAGTCGATAGTTTTTTTCTTATCATCACGGGTGATGCTGATGTACGTGTCAATATCATTCATGATCACAAAATTGATACTAAATCCGTTGCCGTACTAAAGACGGGTCAAGCAATTGGCTTAAAAGACCGCGGATTTTATTCTGTTACTGGCTTAAGAACCGCAACAGTCAGTGCATTAACGGATATGATTGTACTACGTATGTCTACAGCAGAATTTCATGGCTTTGCTCTGTCCCACTCGCACGTGAGTGAAATCATGCATAAAAATGCAGCGAGTGTCTGGGATGTCAAAGAATAATCAAGCAGCCGGAAAAACATTTATCTTTGGTGAATACACTGCATTGTATGGTTCACCCGCGTTAATTCTGACAACACCACCCTATTTTACTTTGACAACTACACCTGCTAATACCTTAACAAGCAATATTCATCCTGAAAGCCCTGCTGGGAAATTTATTGTAGCGAATATTGATTTTTTTCAGCATTTGCATGTGGAATTCTCTGATCCTTATCTACCTGTAGGTGGTTTTGGTGCTTCTACTGCACAATTTCTATTAGTATACGCACTCAAACACCCCACGATTAAAGATCCTAAAAAACTGTTACTCGATTATCTTGAAGTAGCCTGGGATGGTACAGGCAATGCACCTAGCGGTGCTGATCTGATGGCGCAATATGCCGGTGGTATTACTTTTTTTGATAAAAATAAAAATATTTTAAAATCGTATCCTTGGCCGTTTCCAGAACTTGAATACGGCTTAATTCATACGGGAAACAAAATCCCTACACATACTCATTTAAAAAAATTACCTGCTTTCGATAGAATTGCTTTAGAGAATATTGCCTTACATGGTATCAATTATTTCATCACTGCAAATGGTACAGATTGGCTGGAATCGATCAATCATTTCGCAGATGCGTTGGATGCGCAACAATTAGTTGCTGAACACACTCTGTTGCTTTTAGACAAATTAGCAGCGTGTCCTGATATTCTTGCAAAAAAAGGCTGCGGGGCGTTGGGGGCAGATGTGATTTTGATTTTATTTCATAAAGAAAAAAGTGCGAATGTGTTGCATTTTTTGAAGAAGAATCATTTTCATTTGATACAGCATGGGATGCGGGTTGGGAACAGTGCGTTTTAATTATAAATTGCTAAATCCCCCTTTTTCAAATGGCGTTGTTGCATAAATAAATTATTTAGTTAATTACGATATTCTCAGGCCGTAGGCCTGGCAGCTCTCCTAGCCTA
>LSTE01000025.1 GCA_001644445.1 Gammaproteobacteria bacterium SCGC AG-212-F23 | reverse complement strand
GAAGCTTAAGGATTTCTTAAAACGACAAAGTATCTGTTAAGCCGGAGATCCCTCCCCGCATGCTCTAAGCAGGGAGGGATCTCTTGCTTAAGTGCTAGAAATAAAGATCAATTTGCATAGTGATGGCATTATCGGCTTTACCCGTACCCGGTGCGGATGGGACTTGGGAACCAGAAGCGACAGCGCTTGCGGCATAGCCGCGATCTTGGCGATATTCTATACTTTCCAATGTGTTACGCCAGATAGAAATATTGAAAGTAGAAATATATCGCATCGCAGGAATACCTAGAGCAAGCGCGTCTTGGGTTTTACCAAAACCCACTGCAAAAGAGCTAGGATGATCAAAAACAGAAAAGCTGTACGCTCCCTCAACGTTAAACGCAGACGGCCGCGCGCCATGACTATTCATGGTCAAATCGGTACGCGCAAACGCTTTAGTCGTACGCACATATTCAGTCAACAAGTTAACATGTTCACCGATACTGAATAGCGCATTGACATCAACAGCAGGAACTTGGTGACCAATGTTTTCATTACCGGATGCCCCTGGACCACCGAATCCACCAAACAAAGGTGAATTTCCCGTGAATTGCATACCAAAAGAATCTGCTAAATTGGCAACAACACCTACACCTAACACCCCTTTAGCGATTTTATTTTTAAAATTATAACCTGTGTTAATACCGCCGTTATCCACACGAGGCCCTGCACCTACATGGCTATCACCTCTAAATATATAACCAGAGATATACCCTGAACTATCTGCTTGTCCTCGATAACCTATGTTAATTGCACGCGCTTTGATACGTGCCATGGCTTGCACAAAAGTACCCGAGATCATAGAAGTACTAAACGTACCAAAAGGCACATACATTTGACCTAAGGAACCATAAAAAGGCGATTTTTCGAAGTTACCAATAATGATAAATGCTTTATTCACATAAACACGCGAGTTTGACACACGTGTATTGGAAATAGGGCCTGGGACGTTTTCATAAGCAAGTGACAGCAAGCCTGTGGTCCAAGCACTTGGGCCTAAAATATAACCGTCTAATCCCGCACTGGTCACATCTACGTCAGTTTTATTTGGGCCTTTACCTTTGCGTATATATTGTCCTTGTCCTTCTAACACACCGCTCAATAATAAATGCGCACGATCAGCGTCTTCAGGCACACCTAAACCCGATAAACGTTTATGAATACCTTTACGCACGTTTAATAAAGTCACATCTTCGTTGATATTTGGGCTGTTAATGATTAATTCGTTACCAGAGTACTCGATTGGAATTCCAATATAAGGGCCCGTGCTTACAAAAGATTGGCCTGGCACAGTCAAATCTAAAGGCAGATAGGTAGTATCTGTCGAAGGTAAAGTCTTAGGGCCTGGCAATTGTTGATAGCTTGTCGCAACAGGCGCTGGTGATGCTTCCGGCGTAGGTGCTGTAGGCATCGGATGTGATGGCTTATTTATTTTCTTAGGTGGTAATGGCTTGTCCACTTTCGCAATTTGCTGCGGCAATGGCTTATGCACTTTCGGAACAGCTTGCTTATGAACAACCGCAGGCTGGTTTGGTTTATTATCTTTAAGATGTGCTTGATACTTAAGCTCTTGTACTTCTTGTTCTAATTGGTTAACTTTTTGTTCGAGAGTTGCGTTATCGACCACAGCAAAGACCATACCCGGAATGAGTGAAACAATTAACACTCCCAATATTCGTTTTATAGTTATATGGCGCATTTTTTAATTTCCTTTTTTCAGCGAGGCGCCTAAACTACCAAAATTCTGAGAGCAACTCAAGGAGATGTAATGGAGTGCCAAAAGTTTTTTGTCCCAGGTCGTTATGGAAACATTTTTGCGCTATTCAGTGGTGCATTATTAACACTTGCGTTTGCGCCCTATAATATTTATCCGCTGGCTATTATTTGCCCGGCACTATTGTTGGGACTTTTTTTAAACTTAACGCCTAAACAAGCATTTTGGCGTGGATTGTTATTTGGTTTAGGTTTTTTTGGCACAGGTGTTTCTTGGGTTTATGTCAGTATTCATACTTTTGGTGATGCGCCTATTCTCTTGGCCGCTTTTATTACTATCGTATTTGCTTTGATTCTAGCGTTATTTACTGCATGCAATGGTTATTTATTAAATCGTTATTTCCCAGAAAATACCGCTTATAAAAATGCATTAGCATTTCCTGCTATTTGGGTTTTTTTAGAATGGATTAGAAGTTGGTTTTTCACGGGATTTCCTTGGTTATTTCT
>LSTE01000024.1 GCA_001644445.1 Gammaproteobacteria bacterium SCGC AG-212-F23 | reverse complement strand
CTTCGCAAATTTTAAAACACGCTCAATTTCAGCTGAAAATACATCAAACAACGGCTGAATATCCTGCTTAGGATTATGCTTTAAATTTTTTTCCAACACCGCTGTTGCATCTTTCAAGCGCGGCAAACCTAGATAACAAATTGCACCATGAAGTTTATGAATTTGTTTTGCCAGAGTCACATAATCTTGGTTGGCTGCAGAAAATTGAATAGCACTGTATTCTGCCGGTAAATTTTTTAAAAATAAGGCTAATAATTCTTTGGCAATTTCTTGTTTGTCGCCAGCAAGTTTTGTAGCGAGTTCCATGTCTATGACAGGGGATTGTTTTTTCTCAATAGATGTTTTTTTCATGTGGTTAACCTTTTAACATCAATTATGTTAGGGATTTGCGTCAGTTGTTGTGACAACTGATCTAATTGCTTCACGTCGTGTGTTTGTATGGTCGCTGTGATGATTAGCGTATTATTTTTTTTGTTAAGAGTGGAATGCAGTGATATCAAGTCCACTTTGGCATTTGCCAATAAAGCAGTAATATCCTTCAATAAATGTGCACGTCCATGCGCCATGATTCTAAGATCGACATAATAAGTATGCGCGTGCCTTGAATCCCAGCTGACTTGAATAATGCGGTCATGATTGCTAGAACCTGCTCGCACTATATTACTACAGTCTGCGCGATGAATCGAGACCCCACGGCCTTGGGTGATAAAACCTACAATATTATCGCCCGGAATAGGTTTGCAACAAAGCGCAATACGGGTCAATAAATCATCAATGCCAGCCACTTGTAGTTCTGAAGGGGCACCATGTTTCTTTTCTACAGTTTCTTTAGGTTTAGGTAGAGGGATTTTTTGCCCCTGGGTGTGTTGAATAGCATGTATAATTTGCGTCAAACGTACTTGGCCATCAAAAAAAGCAGCAAAAATGGCATCTTCTGTTTTGTAATGTAATTCTTTTGCTATTTTTTCGAATTCAATTGCAGCAAATGGGATATGTAAACGTTGTAATTCACGTTCTAACATTTCTTTGCCTGCTGCGATATTTTTATCAATGTCTTGTTGTTTAAACCAATGCATGACTTTGCTGCGTGCGCGTGCTGTTTTTAGATAACCTGCACTAGGACTTAACCAACTGCGACTGGGTGTACCTTGCAAATGAGTGAGAATTTCTACTTTATCGCCCGTTTTTAATTGGTAAGTTAAAGGCACAATATGCCCATTCACTTTTGCGCCGCGACAATGATGACCCACATCACTATGAATATGGTAGGCAAAATCCAGCGGTGTTGCACCTAGGGTTAAATCAATAACATCACCTTCGGGTGTAAAAACATAAACGCGAGTTTCTTCCATCGTTGTTTGCTTATTGTTTTGGGTGACATCGCTCTGCCAATCTAATAATTGTCGCAAGAAAGTAATTTTTGTTTCATAACCGGCAAGATGTGATTTTTTTTCTTTGTAAAGCCAATGTGCTGCAACACCGTGTTCAGATTCCGTATGCATATCTTTAGTGCGAATTTGAATTTCTAAATTTTTGCCATCGGGATCAATGACTGCCGTGTGAATAGAGCGATAACCATTGGGTTTTGGTTTGCTAATGTAATCATCAAATTCTTCATCTACGTGTGGCCATAGGCTATGTACAATGCTTAATGCTTTGTAACAATCTTCTAATGTAGGCACTAAAATGCGGATAGCGCTGTAATCATAAATATTTTTAAGTTCTAAATTTTTGTGCTGCATTTTTAAATAGATACTATAAATATGTTTGGCGCGGCCGCTGAGTTTTGCATCAATCTGTATGCTATGCAAACCTTCTTTGATACGTGCAATAGCATTGTGAATACGTTGTTCACGATCACTGCGGCGTTCGGCGAGAAATTTGGCAATTTTTTTATAAGTTTCTGGTTTGATGTAACGAAATGCAATATCTTCTAATTCCCATTTGATTTGTCCTATGCCTAAGCGATTAGCAAGCGGTGCATAAATTTCCATGGTTTCTCGTGCTAATAATCGACGTTGTGTTGGATTAATGCGTCTGATGCCGCGCATAATAGTCGTGCGTTCAGCTAATTTAATTAATACCACACGAATGTCGGATACCATGGCAATTAACATCTTGCGTATGCGATCGATTTGGATAGCATCACGAGGTTTATCTAAATTAATTTTCAGGGATTGTAGCGTTTTGCTGGCAGCAACTAATTTTTCTACGTCAGGGTGCACTTCTTCAGCAATATGTTCTAGAGGTACATGTAAGTGTTGCAATATACTGGTTAAAATCGCACTAGCGGCTGAAACCTTATCTTGGGTCAGTGACAGCATGATTTCTGCCATTTCCAAGCCTTGTTCTAGGCAGGGTTGGCCATAGAAAGTCGTCAATCCTTTCCCTGTTTTCTGTGCCATTAAGGCCGCTTTTTGCAAAATATCCCATTCTTTGAGGTTAGGGTAGCGTTCTTTTAACTGCGCTAACCATAGATCAATATCGATGTTACCCTCTGATAAATAAGGAAATTTCTGTTTTGGCTTCAGCATTTTTCCCTCCGCTTATGATTATAACCTAAGTAGCCGTAAATATAATGGTTGAATTGTATATATCTTAAGCATTTCTTAAGTATTGGTGTGCAATAATGGAACAAGATACATAGCAATGAGGGTCAAATATGCGCGCTTTTAGTAATGGTCATTTGAATGAAAATGGTGATTCACATAAGCCGTTGTTGAATGCCGATAGTCTTGCGGCAGCTCCTGTAAGCCCCAGCGCTAGTAGAGAGTATAAGACTCCTGATCCTAAAATTGTTAATCTTGCGCGTTCTATATTGGCAGGTATTGAAGCCAATATGCATTTAACGCGTAGGGGATTATTATACGGTAAATCTGGAAAAGCATTATTTCTGTGGGCAGGTGTTTTAGCTGCTGCTTCTGCTGTAACTAATCTTGAATTTGGTTCAGATTATGTTGAAGCATTTAAGGAAATTGATAACCAATGTCCTGCTGTGATATTTGGCTTTAGTTCACCTGTAGTAAGTTATGGAAGTTGTATTTCGCAAGACTTTTTATCATGGCGAACGAATAGAAAAGTGTGGGACAAGATTACAGCGATTGTGAGTTGTGACCGAAAAAAAATGGTGCAAGCAGCTTGCGGCACTAAAAAAGACGCCTGTGTTACAGGTTGTGTAGTCATGAGTACAGCAACAACAATGAATATTGCTTGTCAAAATCCAATAGGTTGTTTTGGCGATATCATGAATCATTATATTGTTCCACCATTGCGAGCTTGCGCAGCACTTGGTGCCAACGGTGCTTACTTTAGTGAGTTCATGGATCAACAATTCAGTAGTTTTGATATTAAAAATCCGTTGGTTCGTCTTTTAATGACAGCCAAAGAACACATCGGTTCTTTGGTTGCTGATGAGAATTCTAGATTAGAAGAATTAACTGATGCAAAAGATAAAAAAAGTTCAGAAAGTATGTTCATCTATAAAATTTTTGATGTTGTTAAATCATTAGAAATGCAGGCAGCACAATTAACCTTAGATGATGATATGGATCCCGATGAACGTAGAATCAATGCAATCAAGAATACTGTAAGAGTATTATTGCAATTAACACCGGCAGTTACCTTGGATAATGAACAACAAGCTATGTTTAAAGGTAAACCTGCATATGCAGTAAAAAATCCTGATGATTCTATCCTGTTGGATGTATTGAGTATAGGATTAGGCTTTTCATCAGCAGCAATCAATTTTGCAGCGGGTTCAAGTACACTTGCTTTATGCGGTGCACCTATTGCTGCTCCAAGTCCTATTAAGGATGTCAAAAATACGGGAGAAGGACTTTCTTTAGGTTTTAGTTGTTGTCTTTTTTCCATGACATCGGGTGGTGTTAACGGTGGATTGAATTCTGCAGCAGCAAAAAATCAATTGCGTTCGCCGATATCTTCTTGTTTGTCCTATTGTACATGTTGTGATGATAAAGATTCTAAAAAACAAAATAAAGAACCTGTGACTTCTTGTTGTCCTAAAGACTTAGCGGCTTGTAAAGCATCTGTTGTTTCTTATTGTCCTGAGGATGCAGTTTCTTGTGGTGCTTGTTGTTTTTCCCATACGGGTGCTTGTGCGTTTGGCATGGGTAATGCAGGCGGTACATTTTTATATATGTCTGCATTAACAGGTTCTGCAGGTTTAGCAGGTGGGATGGGATTGATTGCTCACTCCGTATTTTACATGTTAGGTTTGGATTCATTTAAAGGGGTAGTGAAAGATATCATGCAATCCTGGTATCGTGAAAAGTTAACTAGTACATTGGATGTAAGTCATCAAAAAGAATCATTTGCAGCAGAATATGATAAAGCTTCTGTCAGAGGTCGTAAATATGTATTATCGATGTTGAGCGATATTTTAGTGGGTATGTGTGATTATTTATTATCAGTCGCAAATACATTGGGAGATAGAAAAGAGTTGGTGGAGTTTTTCTCTGAAGAACTGATAGCAAAAATTGAAAAAAACATGCCACAATCTGGGCCTAAGCCGATGCTTAAAGCGCTTGGTAAAAAACCATTGCCAGGTACGTTCTTCAAATGGGTTGGTCCGATTTCATCTTTCCCGGCGAAGTCTAATGATGTGCTGACGACAGCAATGAATGGCGTAGTAGTGAGTTCAAAAGGAAATGTATCTGCAACCATTACTGACACACCTGCGACGCCTGATATAAGTAGAGTACATGCGAATGGCAAGAACCACGCGAATGATACTAATACATCATCTTACACAAGTACGCGTTGGAGTTGTTTCTAGGTTTCTTAGACGATTCTTTTTGCAAACCGGCTGAAAGCCGGTTTTTTTAGCCCAGGGTTACGGCGCACAAAGCGTGCCTAAACCCTGGGCTAAAAAACCAAGCCTTCGGCTTGTTGCCTGCATAAAGTCAAATATTTTTCCATGTTGGGTTATGTAGCATCAATCATATCAGTTTTTCAATGAATTGATTAATGGGAAGATTTTCTAGTTTATTGTGATTATTAAAGATCGCAACAAGCGCTTCGGTTTTTTCCACAGAAAATCGCGTCAACATATTATCTTTAAATTTTTTAATTAACAAGGGAATGCCTTCGTTACGCCTACGTTTATGCCCCAACGGATAATGAATTTCAATGTTGTCTGTACAACTGCCATCATCAAAATAAATTTGCATGGCATTAGCAATTGAACGTTTATCTGGATCTAAATAATCTTTACTGTATTGCGTATTTTCTTCTACACACATTTTTTCACGTAAAAAATCAATGCGCGGATTTTTTGCAAAATCTTCTTCGTAATAATCGGCTTTTAAATCACCCATGAGTAGAGCTGCTGCAACCATATATTGTAAACAATGATCACGATCAGCAGGATTATGTAACACGCCTGTTTTATTGATAATGCGAATCGCAGATTCATGTGTAGTTAACACAATTTTTTTAATATGATCAAAACGATTTTTAATAAGTGGATGTAATTGCAATGCACATTCTACAGCTGTCTGCGCATGAAATTCAGCAGGAAACGCAATTTTAAATAAAATATTTTCCATCACATAAGAAGAAAGCTCGCGCGGGAAACGCAATGATTGACCACGTAAGGTGACATCATTAAATCCCCAAGTTTTAACAGAGAGTGCACTAGGATAACCCATTTCACCTTTTAATACTAACCAGGCAAGTCGTACTGCGCGACTGGTGGCGTCACCGGCTGCCCAAGATTTACGTGAACCGGTATTGGGCGCATGTCTATAAGTTCGTAAACTCTGGCCATCGATAAAAGCATGTGATAAAGCATTAATAATATCATCACGTTGTCCACCTAATAATTGTGTCGCAACAGCAGTGGAGGCAATTTTAACAAAAGCAACATGATCTAAACCAATTCGATTGAAACCATTTTCTAAAGCGAGTACGCCTTGAATTTCGTAGGCTTTAATCATGGCGGTTAAAACATCGTGCATTGTTAAGGGTGGTTTTTTTTCAAGAATATTTTTGCGGCTAACATAATCTGCCACCGCAAGAATCGCACCTAAATTATCCGAAGGATGTCCCCATTCCGCAGCTAACCAAGTGTCGTTGAAATCTAACCAGCGAATTAATGTACCAATATTAAATGCGGCTAAAATAGGATCTAATTCATAAGTGGTTCCTAACACGCGTGAACCGTGAGGTACCATAGTATCTGCAATAATAGGGCCTAATAGTTTTGTGCAAGCAGGATATTGCAATGCCAGAATTGCGCATCCTATCGCATCCATTAAACAATAACGTGCAGTTTCGTAAGCTAATGTGTTTTTAATGGGTGTATTTACCACATAATCTGCAAGCAGAGTAAGTTCTTTATCGGGAGCATGACGCATAATTATTTCCGTTGTTTGAGAGGAACGTAAGGTCGTGGTTCATGACCAGTGTAATTGGCTTCCGGTCGAATTAAGCGGTTGTCCGCACGTTGTTCGATAATGTGTGCGCTCCAGCCAGATAAGCGTGACATGACGAAAAGCGGCGTAAACAATGCCGTTGGAATGCCGCAGTAATGATAGGTGCTGGCACTGTAAAAATCTAAATTAGGAAAAAGTTTTTTCTCATCGCGCATAATTTTTTCTATTCTTTCTGAAACAGGATAGAGATGTTTGTCAGCAGAAGATTTTGATAATTTTTCTGACCATGTTTTAATAATATCTGAACGTGGATCAGAAATTTTATAGACGCGGTGACCGAAACCCATAATCTTTGATTTATTAGTTAACATAATTCTGACAGCAGTATCTGCTTCATCAGGTGTTTTAAATTTTTCGATTAGCTGCATGGCGGCTTCATTAGCGCCGCCATGTAAAGGCCCGCGCAATGCGCCAATACCAGAAACGATCGCCGAATAAAAATCGGATTCGGTAGAAGTCGTCACGCGCGCTGCAAAAGTGGAGGCATTAAATTCATGTTCTGCATAAAGAATTAAGGAAACATCAACAGCGCGTACATGTTCTGGATTTGGTTTTTTGCCGTGTAATAAATATAAAAAATGACTAGCAATAGAATCTTCGTCATTGGTAATTTTAATGCGTTTATTTTGATGGTGAAATTGGAACCAATAAAGCAATATCGCAGGTGTAACAGCGATTAAACGATCTGCAATATCTTGTTGTGCATACTCTTTGCTTTCGGATTCTAAGGTTCCTAGCATGGAACAAGCAGTGCGTAATACATCCATAGGGTGCGTGTTGCTCGGAATAATTTCTAATACTTGTTTAAGCGCATCGGGAATATCGCGTAGTAAAAATAATTTTTCTTTATAAGCCTCTAATTCTTTTGCATTAGGTAGTTCGCCGTAAATTAACAAATAGGCAACTTCTTCAAAGCTCGCATGCTCTGCTAAGTCGTGAATTGAATAACCACGGTAGGTGAGACCAAGGCCTTCTTTGCCAACAGTGCTGATTGCACTATCACCTACGATAAGACCGGCAAGACCGCCTGTTTTTTTATTCATGAGGTTTTCCTTTTGCAAAAAGTGCATCTAATTTTTTTTCATAACTAATATAATCCAAAACACTGTATAGTTCATCGCGAGTTTGTAGTTGTGACAAAATATTTTTTTGGGTGCCTTCGTTGCGAATGGTATTGTAAGTTGTTGTAGCTATAGCACTCATAGCGCGGAATGCAGTGAGAGGGTATAGGATTAATTTAACACCGGCTTGTTTTAATTCTGCTGTGGTGAATAAAGGTGTGACGCCAAATTCAGTGATATTGGCAAGCACGGGAACTTTGCATACTTGGGTCAGTGCTTTGTATTCGTTAAGTTCACGTGCACCTTCAAAAAAAATCATATCCGCACCCGACTCTACATAATGATGAACGCGTTCTATTGTTTTTGCCAAACCTTCACTGGCCAGCGCATCTGTTCTGGCCATGATAACAAAAGAAGTATTGGTGCGTGCATCTACAGCGGTTTTAATTCTGTCACACATTTCTGATGTGTCGACTAAGGCTTTCCCTGGGCGGTGGCCGCAGCGTTTTGCTTGCACTTGATCTTCGATGTGGACAGCGGCGACGCCGGCCTTGATCATTGAACGAATTGTGCGAGCAATATTAAAAGCGCTACCCCAGCCTGTGTCTATATCGACTAGCAAAGGTAAATCAACAACGCTAGTGATACGTCGTGCATCTTCCAGCACATCATTCATGGTGGTAATGGCGAGATCGGGCAGTCCGAAAGAAGCATTGGCAACACCTGCACCGGATAAGTAAATGGCATGAAAACCAGCACGTTTTGCCAATAGTGCAGTATAAGCATTAATGGTGCCAACGATTTGTAATGGGGTTTCTTGTTGGAGCGCGGTGCGCAAATTCATGAGGTCCTTCTCTTGGATACAATGAGAGGCTGTTGGCGTGATCTAGTTTAGTGGAGTATCAACAGCCTCTAATGGTGAGTGGGCTACTTGCCGCGCTTTTCCTTTTTAGCTGCGCGTTTTTCTTTTAATGTTTTGCCTGCTTTCTTTTTGCCTTCTTTTTGTGGGTTTTTTGATTTAGCCATGGTTTCTCTCCTTAGAAATTAAGAACTTGAAGTCCAAATATATTCGCAAAAAAATCGTCCGTCAACCGGATTAAGGTGTTGTTGCATAATTCCCCTGATAATGTCGTCCCGGGGACTTGTCCCTGGGCTCCAGGCTTGTTGCCATAATTGACTTGACTCAATGATTAACTAATAGGTATTCTGCTATGAGCATACATAATATATAAGGAGTTTTTTATGTTGTCATGGGTTCTTATGTTTTTAGTTGTTGCTATTATTGCTGGCGTACTGGGTTTTACTGGGATTGCTGTAACCGCTGCTGCAATTGCACGAATTATATTTTTTATTTTTATTATATTATTTGTTGTTTCGCTGGTTATGCATATACTTGAAAAGATCAGACGACGATAATAATGCAATATATTCAAAAAAAAAACCCTGACAAATATTTTCTCGCTATTTTAGCTCTTTTTATTGTGCCAATCTCAGGTGTTAGTATTGATATTTACGTGCCTTCTTTGCCGCAAGTGAGCCATTTTTTTGGTGTAGATAAATCTATCGTACAGCTTACGATTACGGCATATACCTTAGGTTTAGGTCTGATGCAAATATTTGCGGGTCCCGTGTCTGATTCTTTTGGTCGTAGAAAACCATTTTTAATTTCTATGTCGATATTTATTATTACGACATTGATGATTCCATGGTCGCATACGATTCATCAGTTGCTTTTGCTACGATTTATTCAAGGTGCTATGGTTGCAGCAACAGTTGTACCTATGCGTTCTGTCATTGCTGATTTATTCGAAGGTCAGGCTTATTATAAAATGATGACTTACATGACAAATGCTTGGTCAATAGGCCCGATTATTGCGCCAGCGATTGGTGGTTATTTGCAGCACTATATTGGTTGGCAGGCGAATTTTTATTTTCTTGCGATTTATGGCATTATTGGTCTTGCGTTAATTTGGATTTACATGCCAGAAACCAGTATGCATATACATCCATTCAATTTACGCGAAATCTTTCAACGTTATCGCAGCATTTTATTCAACAAAAAGTTTATCTCCAGTGTTACCATGAATGGGTTTTTGTATACATGCATTTTATTATTTGCAGTGCTTGGGCCATTTTTAATTCAAACAATGATGCATTATTCGGCTGTGCAGTTTGGCCATATGGCGTTACTAACAGGACTAGCTTGGTTTCTAGGAACTGTGATTAATCGAATATTGATTCATATTCCTCTAGAAGAAAAATCCACGTATTGTCTTTGGACGATGCTCATCATTGCGTTAGCGATGTTAGGGTTATCTTTTGTTTATGCATTGAATATTTATGTAATTTTGATACCTGTTTTAATGTTATTATTAGTAGGAGGCATTGCTTTTCCTAATTATTTTGCAAGAGGTGTTGCATTGTTTCCGCAAGCAACAGGTAGTTCTAATGCGTTATTTGGTTCCGCAATTTTTTTAATTTCTAGCGTAGGCTCTGCATTCGCAGTTTTATTAAAATCAACTAGCTCATTACCATTGGCAGCAGCTTATGTAGGGTTGGTTGTTGTGTGTTTGATCATACATTCAATTGAATTGAAGAGTTAAAAATTCTTTCAAATGGTTGGGGGAATTATCATGAATAGAGCCAGAAAAACGTTAGACACTAGTAGTGAATTATTCATTGTGCGCTCGGGTGCGGGAATTAAACTGCTGCCAGATGTTCAGAAAAAAAATCTTGTCAATAATCGAATTTATCATCGTGTGAGTGATGTGTTAGGGTTTGCATTTAATAGTTATTTTCTCGATACAGAAAGTAGGCTGCAAAATGCTAGTCGACCATGTTTGGATTGTATTGGTATGGATTCATTAAAAAAGAGCATTGGTTTGAACGCATACGATCTTAGTTTAAAAAGAAGTGCTATGGAAGTGATAAAAACAGATAGAGAAATCCTTTTAAGAAATACGTCTAAAATAGTAGAAGAAAATGCCATACTTAATAATGGAGCTGAACTTAATTTTCTTACAATAAAAGTGCCATGGTATGACAATGCAGGTAACACAATTGGATTATTTGGATGTTCTATATTAATAGGTCAGCATTCTTTAGCGAATGCATTGCTACAGATTAAGCAGTTAGGTATGCTGGATGATCACATAAATTCCTTGTCATCTACGCAATCGTCTTTAGGACAATATATTAATGGCATATATTTAACAAAAAAAGAAACAGAATTACTCTATTATTTGATTAGAGGTAAAACCGCAAAACAAATTGCAAAAGTATACGGCATCTCATTTCGCACGATAGAAGAGCGTATCCATCATGTAAAAAATAAATTTGGTGTTTCTTGTAAGGGCGCATTGATAGAGCTTGTAGTAGATTCTTTGTTAAATTAATACCCGTATCCACTACGGGTAGTGTTTTACAAGGCTCACTCTATATTGAGAAAATGATTTTCTTGAAGGAGTGTGGTTATGTCTTGTGTCGGAAGTGTTTTTAATTATTGTTTTTCTTTTTTTCAGCAGGAAGATGGTAATTCTTTTGCGAATAATATTAAAAAATCTGGATTGAACAATTCCCAAAATTACGGTACTGACAGGGAGGCGCCACGTCCAGCGGCGCCTATTGTTTCTCCACAAATGTCACGAACAGGAGGGAGTAGAAATGGGTAAAAGCGAATCAGCTCTGATGGATGTAAGCAAAGCAGTAATAACAACAACGGCAAAAACAATAGCTGCAGGTGGTGCAACAGCAATGAAAGAATATTTTTTTGGCGACAAAGATGCAGATAAAATCAATAGGTTAGGGGGGATTATTGATGTAATTACTGATAAGACATATCCTGAAATCAAAGACCAAGTCTATTATAAATTAACAAAAACGTGTTTTCATGCAGATAAAGAAAACAAAGGCAAATGGCAAGTTGAGCAAGATCGTCTTTCCTCATATAAAAAACCCAATGGCTTAGTGGGCTTAGAGTTATCACGCGCAGAAGAAAAACTCTGCATACCTATCAATCGAACCGAAACAGGTGATTTACCTAACCCTAAAAAAATTGTTTCCATTTGGTTTTCTATGATTTGTGGATATTGTTCAGAAGTACAATCAAAGGACTATAGTAAAGTCAAAATGCTTGACTGGGTTGATAAAATTCTGATGGAGATGAGCGCTCCTGTAGACAATATGCTAGGAATATTTACATCTAAAAAATATATATTCTGGGAAGAAGAAGATGCGTATTTTTCACAAGCGATAGCGAGTGCTAGAGAACCATTACGTAAAGCAATTATCGCTGCCAAATTAGAGGGGGATTCTACTACATTAGCAGAAAGGTTTAAAGCAATCGATGATATTAATATAACACTGATTAACCGTGATATACCCATTTTTCTGCTAAATGCTTATGCAGGAAATGAGGTAATAGGATTATCACACGCATTCTTGCTTGAACAAAAATTATTTCCATCTTTGTTGGTAGTCAGTATTTTTCAAGTGTTTGGCTTAAATAATAAAATTCCAGAGCATGAATATTTGAAATACAATATTAATATTGCCAAGTTTGATGAAATATTAAGAATATTGGGTGGTAGTAATATTGTTTGTAAAGATAAAAATGCAGGAGTTCAAAATAATAATGACGATGTTTATCGAGCTGCTAATTTACGAATGTTTGTTGCAAATGTTGAAAAAGTATTAAAGACAGTTGATGAGAAAGGTTTTGCTACTTTAAATTACGATAAAGTCACGAGTGTGTTAGATCCTGTTGTTGATAACGACGGTTGGATAATTGATTCAGGTAGACTAAGCAAAAGAAAACCTGTAAAGCTATCCATTGCTGTCGGATTTTCTAGCGAAATTTTGCAAAAATCAAATCGGGAAATTCTCGTTAATTATTTTATCAAATTATTAAAGGCGGGTGTTTTATTGAGAAGCGTGAGATCTGCATGCTCCTCATTTCATGCGTTGTCTAGAAATTTTGGTGATTTTAGTTGTTTTATTGCCAATGAAGCGATGAAAGATGTACTGTGCTTCAGTCGTGAAATGATTGATATGGCTTATGAAGAAATGCTTAATGTTTCTAAAAAAATTGATGAAATTCAAAATAGAACTAGGCAAATAGAAGGTATTAGTCAGGGTAGAACCAATAATTTACTTAATACCCAAAAAAGTACGCTACATTTAGCCAAAGAAATAGACAATATGCATCTGCAAATGGATAAAGTTGGTAATATGTTAAAAATGTGGGGCAAGCTTTCATTAGAAGAAGTGCAAGGAAAATTAGAAAGTGATGTAAATACTATTTTGCTTAATCTTGTCGGATTACGTGATATTTGTTCGCAGAATAATGCTTGTTTTAATTTCCGTGCTAATTTTAATTTTAGTACGATTAGCAATATCCAGTTGCATGCTAAACCTGCGGCAGGGCTCAACAAATATGAAGTGCCTTTGCCTGCTAATACATCCAATGATATTGCTTTATTGTTACCATTGCCAGCTTTCTGGTCTAGTGAATTTCTTTCATCTCGTGATACAGTTATTTTATATTTGGCAGCATTGATTCAACAATCAGGTCATGCAGATTTACTGCGACTTTCTTTACAACGTAATGCATCTCTTTCCCTACAGAATAAATCAAATAAAACCAAAACTGTTGCAGAATTAAAAACCACAGCGGTGATAGAAAGATATTTTAATCCATTAGTCGTTGTGTCAGGTTTTCTACACAAGGAAGAAGAGGAGTTAGAAGCAAAGGCAAGGGTCAATGGGCAAACTTTTAATAAAGTTTTTTATAGTTATATTAATGATATTCTAGAATCCGCTATTTCTGCTACAAATTCCCTTAAATTGAATCACTATTATGTAGAATATATTATTGCGGCTTGTGGTACAGCAGACCAAAAAGAATCATGCAGAATATTTATGGAAATGAAAAGGTCTGCTAAATTATTACCCGTGATGAGTATTTTGAAAGAGGATGCAAAAACAGTTGTACTTCCAAAACCTAGTGCTCCTTCATTGCAGACGAGTATTACTAGAGGTTTTAATGGATAATTTTTCTGATATACGTTAAAATCATAAAATGACAAAAATTAACAATCCCAGATTGCTTTTAGCGCAGTTAAGAAAAGGTGATTTTGCTCACCCGGGCGATAAAGAAGCGATAGATATTGTTTTAAAAAAAATTCATGAATTAATTTCTGCGACTGATTTAAAAGCTGGAATCAAGACATTAGATGTAGGTTCTGGTTTGGGCGGTACAGCGGCTTATATTAAACAAAAGACATCGTTTGATATAGAAGGTATTGAAATTGATAAAGCCGCGAATGCACATGCTAAAGCGAAATATCCAGGTATTGGATTCCACGACTGTGATGTAATGAGCGTTAACACGCTGTTTCAAAAAAAACAATTTGATTTGATCTATTTATTCAATGTTTTTTACGCAATACCCGATCAAAAGATTTGTTTAAAACAATTAGCCGCTGTCGCCAAGCCCGGTGCCTTAATGGTTATATTTGATTATACTTTATGTTCCCCAGAACATATCCCGTCATCCCCGCATGCTTTTAGCGGGGATCTCCAAGATGACAAGTTTAATATGAAAGATTTAGCAGACAAACCAATGCATCCCGTTAATTTACAAGATTTAAAAAATTGGCTGCCAGCGACGGGTTGGAATTTAATTGAAATTGTAGATTTAACGAGTGAATACAAACGATGGTATGAAGATTTTTTGAAATTGATGATAGCGCATAAGGATACCTTGCTAAAAACTTTTACTGAGCAATCTTTCACAAAAGTATATGAAACTTTTTCAGCTTTATTAAACGCGTTAAAAACTAAAAAAATCTCAGGTTCAATCATCTATGCCAAATTAAGCGTGCTGTCATCCTGAGCCGCGTTTTTTGCGGCGAAGGATCTCCTGCTTACAGGGAGATCCCTCGTTACGCTAGGGATGACATAATTTCACTCATTATGCGACTGCATTGGCTTGTCTGTGGGGTCCAGAATATATTAAAATTGGATTTTAAGGTTATATAACAATAGGTATCTATCATGAGAAATGTAATATTATTACATGGCGTAGGTGATTCACCAGATAGTTTTTGGTTACCCTACATCAGGGCTGCATTGCAAAAACGCGGATACGATGTTTGGTCGCCACAATTACCTGACCATATGAATCCAAATTTAGCAGTGCAGCTTCCGTTTGTTTTGCAAAATGGTGTATTTACATCAGAAACAATTATCATCGCACATTCTGCTGGTTGCCCTTTGACATTGGCTGTGTTAGAAAATATTTCAGTTAAAATTAAACAAGCAATCTTAGTCGCGGGTTTTTTCAAGCCTATTGGCCAACTAGAATTTGTGAAAGCAATCACAAAAGAATATTACGATTGGAAAAAAATAAAAAATAACGTCGAACAATTCATTGCAATTAATTCAGACAACGATCCCTGGGGTTGTACTGATGAACAGGGTAGAGTAATGGCAAGTCAAATCGGTGGGACTTTGATTGTGCCTTATGGTGAAGGCCACATGGGATCAAATACGCACAATCAACCATATACAGATTTTCTATTGTTGCTCAAATTAATTGAATAAGAAAAAATTACTAATCTAAATATAGAGTTACTTACAAAAATGATATAAGATTCGAGTATTCACTCCCACCTTTGTGCGCTAAAGTTACGTTTTAGTTAGCTGCTACTATCTAATCTTCAAAATAAGCCAAATTTCTTTGGTTTTCTGTGTTATTCCCTATTGCATTATAACTAAATATAACTTATTATAACCTATAAGGATTATCTTGTTATGCCATATTCACTATTAATAAAAAAAGAGGCAAAAAAAATGTTACAAGCGTTATCACGAATTGATCGTAATCGGATAACTGAAAAAATTGTCTTATTGGGTCAGAATCCTGACAGCCCTATGCTTGATATAAAAAAACTTCAGGGACAAGTTTTTTTTCGCTTGCGTGTTGGACAATGGCGAGTAATTTTTGATAGGGATGATACGGTGAAAATTATTGCGATAGAAAAAATAAAACCTCGTGGAGGAGCTTACAAATGAATAACTTACAGACAATCAGATCGGTAGAGGGTAAGCCAGAGTATGTTTTATTGCCAATTGGTGTTTATAATCTTTTGCGTGATCAAATTGGATTAGCATTAAAGAGCAAACATAATATTTGTGATTACGTTCCTTTTGAAGTGAAAGATTATGTGGATAACCCTATCGCTCTTGCACGAATCCATGCAGGTCTCACGCAAGAAGAGTTGGCAAAACGTATGAAAGTGACACAAGCATACATTAGTAAATTAGAGAAACAAGATAAGGTTACGGCTAAGGTAGTGAAAAAAGTAAAAGAAGCGATTGATAAATTCAAGTAATTTCCCATAACTAGCAGTTCCTTGCGGTAGCATTGTTGAATCGCTAGATGTTTTCAGGCCGTAGGCCTGATAGCTCCACTAGCCTAGGGCAAGCGTGCTCTTTACGCGCCGCCCTAGGTTAAAATGCCCCACATAATTTTAGCGCTGTAAGCGCGCCTAACTCTGGGCTAAAAAATCAAGCCTTCGGTTTGAATTACTTGATTAAGACAATTGCTGCAACGTAGTCTGCAACCCCTGCAACGTAATATCATTATCCAACTGCGGCGTATTCACCCGTCTACCATGTTTATCAAAAAATATCATAGTAGGCACACCCAATACATTAAATTTTTTCGTCATTCTAGAAAGTTCAGCACTGCTATTTGACGCATCCACTCTGAGAGTAACAAATGCTCTCATGCTATTTTGAATAGCGATCGATGACAACACATTTTCGTCAACAGCTTTACAATCAGGACACCAAGTGGCGAAAAACTCGATCATTACTGGTTTATGCATTTGTTTGGCTTCTCGAATTTTTTGTTGTAATTCTTCTAATGTGGTTACATATGTAAAAAGCGCACTAGGTTGTTGCGGCGTTGTTATACTTTCATTGTATGGTATTGTTGCTGCTTTGGGCGAGAGATTAGGAGGAGTATTATTATGTGCATTTGCAGCACTCATTAACAGAAAAACACCATAAACTAATGCAAGAATGCTGACACCATGTAATACGGGCGGTAAACGTTTTTCCGCATGAAAATCAAGAGCACCAAATGCTACAGAGCTAACAATTAATAAAGATGACCACAAAAATAAAGTAACTGTTTCCGACAATATTCTAGAAGCCATCCAAATGGCGAGACCCAATATCATTACGCCAAATAAATTTTTAAGTTTATTCATCCAATTTCCCACTTTAGGTAAAATAGCAGATTGTCCCATACCGAAAGCGAGTAACGGCACACCCATACCTAATGCTAGTGTAAACAAAATCAATCCTCCTTGTATGGCATTTCCTGTTTGGCTAATAAAAGTCAATACTGATAATAATGGTGCAGTGACACAAGGTGATGCAATCAATGTTGATAAGACACCCATGGTAGCAACGCCAATATAACTACCGCTTTTTAACAGATTATTTGTGTTATGCAGTTTTGTTTGTAAAAAAGAGGGCAGTGCAATATTAAAAATTCCAAACATAGATAACGCCATTAACACAAATATCAAACTAAAACTAATAATAATCCAAGGCTGTTGCATAACAGTTTGTAAAGTACTACCTAGATAACCCGCTAATAAACCTGCAGCAGCATAAGTTACTGCCATACTAATAACGAATACCAATGATAATCTAAATGAGCGAGCAGAACTTTTTTGTTCCTGACCAATCAAAATAGCGGAAAGAATAGGGACCATAGGTAATACACAAGGTGTGAAAGCAAGTAACAATCCAACGCCAAAAAAACTCGCGAGAGTAATCAGCATATGTCCTTGATTAATCGCCGCCATCGCTGTTTCCGCATGCGCGCTCATCGAAACAGTAGCAAGTAATATTCCTAAAATTATTTTCATTTGCATAGTAAAACCTCTCTGACAATGAACTGATAGCATTTTTGATAAGTGCGTTTAATTTGGCTTTAAATATGAATTGTTGTAGCGAATGCATTAGCGCTAAGTGTAGCAGCTGCGAGCAAGGCGATTATCGTTCTCATGATTTCTCCTCAGTTTTTTTATTTAGTTTGGCTCAACGGATACATCTCTTATTTTCCACTGACAAGCTTCTGGTTTATTTCCTGTAGTTTGGCAAGTATAGACATCATATTTCTTGGCGTCCGCATGGAATGCGTTTGCACTGCCTTCTACAATCGGATAAGCCGATTTTAAAATAACAGACTCATAAGAATTTGAACCATATTGATAAGAGCAAGAAACAAAATAAGGAAAATATCCAACATCAGGCGCTTCATCGATATAAGCAACCAAATTAGTATTTTCAGGCAAGGAATTTAAATGACTCCAATTAGTATCCGGCGATTGGATAGCGAACCAGCCTTGGGATTGATAAGAAATACTGAGCGTCCAAGGTTGACCACCCGTATAATGATGAAGAGCGCTAGCAGGAGGACATTGCATGATATGTTGTGGACTTTCTGCAAATGCGTTCATTGTGATGAGGGAAAGCAAAATCAATATGAGCTTTTTCATAAATTTTCCTGTGATATAAATGACAGAGATTGTATCAAGCGCGATTAAAAAAGTACAGAGAGCCAAGGCTCTCTGAGCAAAATATAGTCGATTTTGACATTATCATCCAATAGAGATGTTACTTTCACTATGTTGAAAAGTATCTGGTATGTTACATAGATTTAAACTAACAGACCGTAGGTCTGATGTTCTAGCCTAGTGTTAACAACGCATTTTTTGCGTTGTTAACATTAGGAGGAGTGCTTGAAAGTTTTTCTATAATACGTTCAGGATTTTCAGTCCAGAATTTTTCAAACTCACTTTGTTGTAGCAAAAAACTCTCATTAACTCGAGTCAACAATGTTAGACGTCTTCCCCAAGTTTCAGATGCTCTAGCATGTTCTTTATCACTCATCGAAAGTGACATAATTTTAAGAACTGTACTTTTGATAAATGGAGACAATGGGTTGTCTTTTAATGAAGTAATGTTTAATGATATTTCATATTTTATTCTATTGCATTCAGCGCTGACTTTGCAGCGCTTTTTAATGAGAGGAATTATTACGTAAGAATGCGAAAGTAAAAAACCAATTGTTCCACAAATTAAAGTGGCTGATGTATCCGAATATCCAGTTTTTTTAGAGTTATTAAAATAATTTCCCAAAACAGCAGATATCGCAGTAAACGAAATAATGGCGCCACGTGTAATAATTTCATCTGTACTATATCTATGTTTCCCAGATTTTAACAAGTTACCTATGCGAGACCAGTCAATATAATGACGTGTCAGATGCGTTAATCTCTGAAAGTAATGACCGAACATGATTGACTCCTCTCGCAGCATTTAATGTGTTTGTGGACTGTATTAGAAAAGTTAAGTTTATTCAAGATAGCTAATGAGGGTATGAAAAATGGAGCCAAGCTTACGCAACATGTCAAATATCTGGCATGTTGCGTGGACTTGGTTCCTTTGGCTTTTGTTATTGCAATTAAACGGGTTTGCTTAAATCCACATGAATATTGCGTGATTCCGGTTTGATCTTCATCATGTCACCCGAAATAGCATCAACAATAAAGCCTGGCCAGAACAGAATATTCCACAAGCCTACTGGCTGGAACGCTGTCATTACTTGTGTTGTTTGGGTTTGGAAGCCTTTCTTTTTAAGGGTCAAAAGTGTAGGCGACCAGGTGCTAGGTACAGTCACAATAGTTGGGGTGACACCAACAGGTTGATTGTTTGCAAAAACTTGAGCATTTTGTGGGGTTGAACGTACTTCTACTGTTTTGTTATTGTCGCCAAAAATGGAAGCGCAGCCAGATAACAGCAATATACTTAAAGATGCAACTGATAATAATTGTTTCATTTTAACTCCGATTTTGTGTATAAAATTTTATCTTTTACTAAAAGATATGTTTAAAGTTGGGCAGTGTATGTAATTTAGAAAACAGAGTCAAGGCGTAGATGTCAGTCTGAAAATAGGGTAATAATACAGGATCCATATGTAGGGCTAAGGATTATTTTTAAAAGGAGTTATTATGCGTCAATTATTTGGTAATTTTGCTAGAAAATCGGCTGATATCGTTGGTAATGCGTGGGCATTTGTGTTGGCGGAAGAAAAATACAAACAATTATCGGTTAAATCGGGTTGATTAAGTATGCAGAAAAATAAATTGCATGTTATTCAAGGTGATATTACTCAATACAAAGTTGATGCGATTGTCAACGCCGCCAATCCCCAATTATCCGCGGGTACTGGTGTTTGTGGTGCTATTCATAAAGCAGCCGGACCACAATTGTTAACCGAATGTTTGAGCTTACAAGGTTGTCCTACGGGCGATGCTAAAATAACAAAAGGTTATCACTTGCCTGCTCGATATGTCATACACACCGTAGGTCCTGTTTGGCATGGAGGCAATCAAAATGAGGCAGTATTATTAGCTTCCTGCTATCAAAAAACGCTAACTCTTGCTGTTAAAAATGGCATTAAGACCATTGCATTTCCTGCTATCAGCTGCGGAATTTATGGATATCCTCTACAAGAAGCAACAGCTATTGCAGTAAAAGAATGTAATCATTTTTTAATGAAACATTCAGAATTAGAAGCAATATATTTTATTTGTTTTGATCAGCCGACTTATGATGCTTATCAGGGGCAGATCGAAGGTCTGGTGTTTTAGTCTAGCGTTAACAACGCGATTTTTGGTGGAGATAAATGGGGCAAGTCTACATAAGATGTCAGTTTCATCACTCTGAAAAATATCTGACATGTTGCGTAGACTTGACCCCTTTCTTTCTTTACAGCTAAAGAGTAAATTGCTACAATTTTCTAAAGAAAAAAAGATCTATTAATGGATTTAATGGAGCTTATGAGAAACTACATACGTTACACACAGTTTGTTATATTAACATTTGCTTTTTTTATTTTATCTATGTGGGTATCTTTGCTGCCTCATGAATATGCTCATTCGTTTGTCGCTTGGATCTATGGTTACAAATCAAATCCGTTTAATATTCATTACGGCGAGCTTACTTGGCAAAATATCATTTTTATTCACGGAATTAATGAAAATGTAAATTACTTCTTAATGAATTTGCGTCATGACTATTTTGCAATGGGGTTGGCAGCGTTTGCAGGACCGGGAATAGCAACAGTATCTATCTATATATTATCGCTTTTTTTATTGCGTTTTGAATCGGTTAAACGACACCCATATTTATTTTATTTTCTCTGTTGGGTTAATGTAATAAATTTAGCAGAATTAATAAGTTATTTTGTAGTGCGGATTTTCGTCGAACAAGATGACTCAGGTTTGTTTGAATATGCCTGGGGAATTTCACCTTGGATTGTATTTATTGTGGGTATAATTATCCTTTATTTTGGTGTGAAGCATTTATACAATAATTTACTAAAAGAATTATATTTGCGATTACAATTAAAATCGGTTTTAGCCAATGCATTGATCCTGCTCTTCTTTACTTTTGTCTTGTTTGGTCATGTGACGGTACGAATTTACTTATCACCCAGCGGGAGATTTGCAAATGTGGTCAGTGTTATATTTAGCATTATCGCCATTGCATTAATAATTTTCTACTGGCCAAAGCGGCATTTATCAAGTGATAATCGTGAATAAATTGATAACTATTGAGTCTCACCATAATGGTATTATTGGCGTGATGAGAAATTGTTACTGAAGGAAGTGTTACACAAGTTGCTGCTGGACCGGCATTAATAAATAAAGAATATTTAACCAAAGATGAAGCATAGTTCTATAATGGATCGTTTTGCTTTTTCATGCTGAAAGCATGAAGCTTCTTCTTGAGCCTGGGGTTAAGGCGCGTTTTTTGCGCCGCAACCCCAGGAAATATTGCGATATCCAGGTTAAGCGCTGTAAGCGCGTCACTGTTAATCCCAAAGATATTCTTCTTTATATGTAACGCCATAAGAATTTAAGAACTTTCTTAATTCTTCTTGGAAGTTTTGTTTACGATGATGAGCAACTTGATTCTCAATATAACTTCTTGTGGCTTCTAAAGAAGATTGGCTCACACTAAATGCTGCATATCCAGCTTGCCAAGTAAATTGATTATTTGTGCTATTGCTGTATTTTACTGTTTTTATCCATTTTGAAGATGATTTTTTAATTTCTTCAATTAGTTTAGACAGAGAAATATTTTTATGTAAACTAACTAACAGGTGAATATGATCCTCAATGCCTCCAATTGCATGGAGATAACATTTTTGTTTTTGACAGATTTCTTTTATATAACCATGCATTCTTTTTTGAATTGACTGATCTAAAAAAGGAAATCTATTTTTAGTTGAAAAAATAATATGTATCCAAAGCTGTGAAAGTGATTGTGACATATAAAACTCCCTGATAAGTTTCGCGCTTACAGCGCTCAATATAATGGTTTAATTTTCTCCTGGGGTTGCGGCGCAAAAAACGCGCCTTAACCCCAGGCTCAAGAAAAAGCCTCATGCTTTCAGCATGAGAAGTGGAGGTTTAGCAAATTGAAATAAACGAAGAATTTGAGATTAAATGATTTTGCACGTGCGCGAGTGATTTTACGATCATTTTGTCTCCGCACCATATAGAAGTGATTTATTTTAATATTAGTTTTTTGCGCCGCAACCCCAGGAAAAAAATTGGCTCCTCGGACTGGACTCGAACCAGTGACCCATTGATTAACAGTCAATTGCTCTACCGACTGAGCTACCGAGGAATTTCAATAGCGTGGAAGATGTGAATACTAATATTGAGGAGGGGTTTCGTCAATATGTTTGTATTTTATAGTTTTTGGATGGCTTTTTGCATGCGGGTCATGGCTTCTTTGATTTTTTCCATGGCGGTAGCGTAGGAAAAACGCAAATGGCCTGGTGCTCCAAAAGCTGAACCTGGGACTACGGCGATTTCGGCTTCATTGAGCAGAAATTCAGCCAGTTCCATGTCGGTTTTTACTTTGGTTGATGATTTTAGTAATTCTTTTACACAAGGGAATGCGTAAAAAGTTCCATCTGCAGGCAAACACTTGACCCCTGGCATGGCTTGAAAAGCACTCACAATAAAATCATGACGTTCTTTGTATGCCTTAATCATTACGCCAATCATAGATTGATCGCCTTTGAGTGCAGCTTCTGCTGCAACTTGAGCAATGCTGCATGGGTTTGAGGTGGATTGCGATTGGACTTTTTTCATAGCGGCAATGATTTTGGCAGGGCCTGCTGCGTAACCTATGCGCCAACCTGTCATTGCGTATGCTTTGGAAACGCCATTGACTACAATACAACGTTCAATCAAATCAGGGCATACCATAGCAATATTGGCAAAAGGTTCTTTGCACCATAAAGTATGCTCATAAATATCATCACTCACGATTAATATTTGTGGGTGTTTCAATAAAACGGCAGCTAATGCTTTCAATTCGGCTGCAGTATACGCCATGCCTGTTGGGTTAGAGGGACTGTTTAAAATCATTAAGCGGGTTTTCGGCGTAATAGCGGCTTCCAATTGCATAGGTGTTATTTTAAAACGCTGATCATCATTCGCTTCGACGATAACAGGTGTTGCATCCATCAATTTCACCATATCAGGATAAGACACCCAATAAGGCGCAGGAATAATGACTTCATCCTCTGCATTAAGAACAGCTGCAAATAAGTTGTAAATACTGTGTTTCGCACCACAAGAAACTAGAATTTGCGAGGCATCATAAGTCAATTGATTGTCATGTTTAAACTTAGCAATAATCGCCTGCTTCAAGCCTTTAGTTCCATCAACCGCGGTATATTTAGTGATACCCTCACGAATAGCTTTCATCGCTGCTTCTTTAATATAGTCAGGCGTATCAAAATCAGGTTCACCTATGCTGAGGCTGATAATGTTTTTTCCAGAGGCAATCAATTCATCTGCTCGTGCAGAAACAGCCATAGTAGGGGAAGGTTTTACGCGTTGTACGCGGGCAGCTAAATCTTGTGTCATGGCAATCGTTGACTCCAAATTGACGGTGGAAAAGGGCTGATTATAAATGAATTCATCAGAAAGAAAAGCTCTTCTGAAAAAGGGGGATCAAAGGGGGATTTTCTCTGCTATAATCCTTACGTTTCATTTGATAGGCCGACCCCCAATGCCCGCTCTTTTTGATTTACAATCCTCATTCAAACCCGCAGGTGACCAACCTGAAGCGATTAAAAAATTGGTCACAGGGATTCAAAACGGCTTGGCACATCAAATCCTGTTAGGGGTCACAGGGTCGGGAAAAACCTTCACCATGGCGAATGTCATTCATGCCATCGAACGTCCAACCTTAATTTTAGCACCGAACAAAACATTAGCAGCACAATTGTATGGTGAGATGCAGGAATTTTTCCCGCATAATTCGGTGGAGTACTTTGTGTCATATTATGATTATTATCAACCAGAAGCGTACGTACCTTCATCTGATACATACATTGCCAAAGATGCTTCAATCAATGATCATATTGAACAAATGCGTTTGTCCGCAACAAAAGCGTTGATGCAGCGTCGTGATTCTATCGTTGTTGCAACGGTCTCAGCAATTTATGGCTTGGGTGATCCAGAATCTTATTTGAGTATGATGTTACATCTAGATCGTGGCGACAAAGTAGACCAGCGTTTTATTTTACGTCGTCTCGCAGAATTACAATATACTCGTAATGATATTGATTTACAGCGTGCAACCTATCGAGTGCGCGGTGAAATTATTGATGTTTATCCAGCAGAATCAGATAAAGATGCAGTGCGTATTGAATTATTTGAAGATGTGATTGAAAACTTAAGTTATTTCGATCCTTTAACAGGCGAAATAATCAAACGCGTGCCGCGGTTAACCATTTTTCCAAAAAGTCATTACGTCACCCCGCGAGAAAAAATTGTCGAAGCTATCGATCAAATCAAAATAGAATTAAAGCAACGATTAGAAGAATTACGTAGTTTAAATAAATTAGTCGAAGCGCAACGTTTAGAACAAAGAACCATGTATGATTTAGAATTAATGAATGAATTAGGTTATTGCCCAGGCATTGAAAATTATTCACGTTATTTATCGGGCCGTGCACCCGGAGAGCCACCGCCAACATTATTTGACTATTTACCCAAAGAGGCTTTGTTAATCATCGATGAATCACACGTCACTGTGCCACAAATACGTGGCATGTATCGTGGTGACCGCGCGCGCAAAGAAACATTAGTCGAATATGGATTTCGATTGCCTTCGGCCTTGGATAATCGTCCATTACGTTTTGACGAATTCGAAGAGCGTATGCGACAAACCGTTTATGTTTCTGCAACACCTAGTGTTTACGAACACGAGCATGGAGGAGATGCGATTGCAGAACAAGTCGTGCGCCCAACAGGATTATTAGATCCTGTAGTGGAAATTCGTCCTGCTAAAACGCAAGTAGATGATATGTTGTCTGAAATTCATTTGCGTGTAGCAGCTAATGAGCGAGTGTTGGTAACTACGCTGACA
>LSTE01000023.1 GCA_001644445.1 Gammaproteobacteria bacterium SCGC AG-212-F23 | reverse complement strand
TTTTCCAGTGCCCACACTCGCGCTCAATTACACACAAACACCTTTGCCTACAAATGTTTATGAGTTTGGCTTATCGCCTCAAGATGAAGCAACACAACTCATCGAAAAAGCACATCAATCTGGTTTTTCCCGCGTTTTAATTATTGCACCCCAAAGCAATTGGGGACATGGTATCGCACAAAATATTACAGAACATTGGCAGGCTGTTGGTGGCAGAGTCGTTGATACTTATTATTTTTCTGGCAACAGTAATTTTTCACAAGATATCGCGCAATTACTACATGCGAAAACAGATGACTTGACTCATCAACAACATCGTCAAGATGTTGATGTTATCTTTTTATTAGCACAACCAGAAAATGCACGTCTAATTGCGCCCTTACTCAAATATTATGGCATGACAAATACGCCGATTTATTCTACCTCTGTGATTTACTCTGGCATGCCATCGCCAAACAGAGATAGTGAATTAAACGGTATTGCTTTTATTGATGCACCACTCACTTTACAAAAAAATAATAATCGCTTATATGCTGTCGGTCGCGATGCTTATTATATTAGCCAACACTTACAACGCATGAATCAATTAGCGAATTTTCCAGTCTATGGCGGTACCGGTGCATTAACAATGTCTTCGAACCGACAAATTCATAGGCGTTTACCTTGGGTCACTATGCATGATGGCCACCCTTGATACTTTAGAACTGGGTCGTGTTGCTGAACAAAAAGCTTGTGATTTTTTGCAATCACAGGGTTTAAAATTAGTGACACGGAATTTTCGTTGCGATTTGGGTGAAATTGATCTCATCATGCGTGAGGGCGAAGATTTAATTTTTATTGAGGTTCGTTCGAGAGGTAACCAAGAAGACTATGGTACTGCTTTAGAAAGCGTTTCTCCCGCGAAACAAAAAAAAGTGATTCGCTCGGCAGTATTTTATTTGCTCGGTGAAAATTTATTTAATAAAATTCACTGCCGATTTGATATTGTGAGTGTGTCCCTAAAAGATTATGCTTGCGAGTGGGTGAGAAATGCTTTCTCTACTAATAGATATTAATTCTACTTCCCTTCTCCCGCAAGCGGGAGAAGGTGGCGCGCAGCGCCGGATGAGGGCTCCACACCAATGACGATAATCGACCGCATAAAACACCACTTTAACGAAAGCATACAAGCCAAAATAGACACTGCTGACCAACTACTACCCATCATAGCCACTGCTGCCGAACGCATTGCCCAATGCCTGCTAGACGGCCACAAAGTCATGGTTTGTGGCAATGGCAGCTCTGCCGCCATAGGTCTGCATTTAACCGGAAAAATGCTAAACCGCTTCAAACATGAAAGACCTGGATTACCCGCTATTTCTCTCAATTCGGATATTGCAGCAATGACTGCGATTGCTAATGATTTTGATTATACTGATATTTTTTCTAAACAAATCCGTGCCTTAGGCCAAACAGGTGATGTATTAGTTGCAATTACTACCCAAGGCAACTCAGCCAATATGCTTAGTGCCGTGAAAGCCGCCCACCATAGAAATATGAATGTAGTTGCTATGACCGGCCATGATGGTGGTAAAATGGCTACCGTTTTGCAAGACAGTGATATAGAAGTACGGGTACCCTCTGCCGATATGCCGAGAGTGCAAGAAACCCATTTCCTCATTGTCCATTGCATTTGTGATATTATCGACTTCCAATTGTTTGACCACGAGGCTTAAATTATGAGAAAAATTCTTTTGATTGCTTTGCTAGCATTGAATTTGCAAGGTTGTATATTTGCGGCAGGCGCTGCAGCAGGTGCTGCGGCGATTGCGATCGTCAATGATAAACGTTCAGTAGAATCTGTACTACAAGATAAAAATATTGCAAACGCTGCAACAGATAATATAAAAGCAGATACAACACTCCGCGATGCGCACATTAACGTAACCAGTTTTAATCGTGTCGTGCTCATGACCGGTGAAGTCAGCACTGCTGATTTACGTCAACGCGCAGAAACCATTGTACAATCGATTCCAAATGTAGGACATATTTATAACGAAATCCAAGTGAGAGGTTCTGCTTCCACGTTATCCGTCGCAAATGATGTATGGATCACGACGAAAATTAAAACCATGATGTTAGCAAACCGTGACTTACGTTCCAGCTCTATCAAAGTGATCACGGAAAGCAGTACGGTTTATCTCATGGGCATTGTCAGCCATGAGCAAGCGAATATTGCAAGTGATATTGCGCGACAAGTGACTGGGGTAGAAAAAGTGATAA
>LSTE01000022.1 GCA_001644445.1 Gammaproteobacteria bacterium SCGC AG-212-F23 | reverse complement strand
GGTAATGAAAAATAAAATGAACTTTACAGCGGGAGAGGGTTGGGGTGAGGGGGAAACTGTGATTCATCTTTTTCCCTCTCCCTGGCCCTCTCCCGCTGTAAAGTTCATTTTATTTTTCATTACCTATGGCGGGAGAGGGAATTGGTGGAAAGCGATATTTTGACGGCATGAATCTCTTTAGGAATTAAATCATCCAACACCGCATAAATTTCCCTATGCGCACTCACGCGTGATTTGCCGTTGAAATAATCTGCTTGGATATTGACGGTATAATGCCCCGCGCCATCTTTAGCGCCTGCATGACCTTTATGCAAATGACTATCATCGATCACTTCTAACAACCGCGGTGAAAATTTATTTTGTAAACGTTCGCGAATGATTGCCAAACGCTGATCGGGTGTCATGATGATTCTTCGATGTAACGCGCAAGATACATACCTTGCAAAAAACTAAACAGCAACACTAAAATCAAAATACCATACAATTTAAAGTTCACCCAAGTATCGGTTGAAAAAGAATAAGCAATATAAATATTAATCGCACCCATCAGAGCGAAAAAGCTAATCCAAGCAATATTTAATGTTGCCCATGCACGCTTAGGCACTTCTGCTTTACCTTGCACTACTTTTTCCATCATGCGTTGCACTAAATTTTTTTTACCGACAAATCCACCCACCAGTAATACTAAACCAAAAATCCAAAATACAATCGTCGGCTTCCATTTCACAAAAATAGGATTATGAAAATACAATGTCATACCGCCAAAAAATAAAAACACAACAAAGGTAATAATTTGTTGTTTGTCGAAACGCTTTTTAAAAATGCGTGTGGTGATGACTTGCAAAGCAGTTGCGACAATGCCTACGGTAGTTGCGACATAAATACCGTAAAGTTTAAAGGCGACAAAAAATAAAATAACGGGGATGAAGTCGTAAAGAAGATTTAACATGTCACGAGACCTAAATAAGTGATTACATAGGATTATACGCTAGCAAATAGTTTTCGTCATCCATGTCCCGAGCAAAGCGTGTGATCTCCCTTTAAGCAGGAGATCCCCGCTAAAAGCATGCGGGGATGACGATACTGGCCTGGCAGGGCCTAAGAAAAAACAATGTTTTTTACCCACGCCCCCGCGAGGTCTTCACTCGTCATCCCCGCATGCTTTTAGCGGGGATCTCCCGATTAAGAAAAAATCCTTCCCAACTCCCCCAAATTTTTGCTACAATTGAAGAAATTTTAACCATATTACTAACCCAAATGAGGACTAACCACATGAAAATAAAAACATTATCCCTTCTGTGTGCCAGTGTCATAATCAGCACTAACAGCTTTGCTGCACCACAATCAGGTTCTTCCAGCTTAAATATTCAAACACTAAGTCATGCTATGCAACAAATACCACCCACTGTAGCAATTAACCCCGATGCTACTGTTGTCTATGGCGGAAGAGACATCACACATCACAGCTAAATCATCATTTTGATCTTATAATACAATGCAATCCTCTCAACAAAAATTGCAACAACCTATTCCTGCGCTTACATTATTTATGCCCGCAGAAGCTAACCTCATGGAAAATGCTGTTGCAGCCAATAAAAAAATAAATGAAACAAGAGATATACTAAATTCAGTCGCCTATCTAGTAAAAAGACATAACCCCAGAAATGCCCTAGATAAACTTTTAGAAGCCGACGCCAAAGAACAATTACCCGATGATTTAAGAACAGAAATTAATACCTATTTCGAAAGAATTCTTGATAATCCTGCTGAAAAAATTTTTCGCCGCCTACGTAATACTTATCATTTAATTATAACTGTTTTATTTAAAATAAATGCGAGGGACCAAGCAAAGATAGAACAGGCTAAGGCATTATATTATGCAGAGCAATTAGCGCCTCAAAATAAAGACGATAAAATCATAAAAACAACTATCCAAGGTTTATTTTCTAATGCTTCTGATCAAACACTCTATCTTCAACTACCAAACGACGATAAATCATACCAAATCCCATTAGCATTAAAACCAACAATAACAACTAGAAATCCGCTGATAGAAAAAGCAGATGAACTAGCAGATAATGCCAAGAAGTTATATGATGAACAACAATATCGCGAAGCATTAGTAAAATGTGCCAACGCAATAAGCTGCTATGCTGCTTGCAGCAACTACGACAAGAAAATTGATAATCAAACATTAGGTAACCGCATAGCACTTGTGCGAGAAGTAGAAGCTAATTGTCTATATAAACTATATAACCGCAAGAAAGCTTACCGCCGTTACCAAACAATTTTACAAAGAA
>LSTE01000021.1 GCA_001644445.1 Gammaproteobacteria bacterium SCGC AG-212-F23 | reverse complement strand
TATTGATCGCATCATGTTATTTGAAAGTGTAGAAAGTATAGGCGTACGCGCTGTTTCGCTCAGCAGTTATTTAAATAATTACAACGGCACAGGGCAACCTTATCCAGGCAGTATGTTAATTGCAAGACATGCAGACGTAAAACCCGAAAATATTAAAAATTTATCACGCTACGCCATCGATCTATTAGGATCCACTTACAACACTGAAGAAATCATCCACATCGCTTCACGTATCAGCTTATGTTCCATGAACGGCATCACCCATTTAGCTAAACAACCACCGCAACTCGCATTTTGCAAATGATTTAACTCGGCTTGCACGATAGGATTCATTGAATTTTTATTCAGATCAAATTCACTCGATTGAAAATTTGAAAACGTTTTATCGTGCGGCACTACCGATAAATAAACTTCACCTTTACTCTTATGTGTCAAATAGCGTGTAGTATCACTAAGCTGTAATGTGCGTAATGAGGTAAAAAGCGGCGTGATAGTCGTGTCATAATTCGGCGCCAAATTCCAATAAAAAGGCGTACCTATCGAATAACCCAACTGGCTGTCAGAGCCTACAGTGGGAGTTAAAAATCCTGTTTGGCGACGATCATCAATGGGAAAATTTAAATAAGGTGAATAAAAAACGGGAATATCTTTCACATAAACTCGTGCATTTCTTGCAGTGCCACGTCCTGTAATTTTATTTAATGTAATTTTATCGGCTAATACATTCCAAACGCTTGCGAGAGGTGGGCAAGTGGTATAGCTCACATCATCAAACAAATAAATCTTAGGTTCGTTCTGTATAAAATTCTTTGCTCTACCCCAAGCACTTAGTTGTGTCACATGTCGTTCTTTATCTAAATCTAAAGTCTTAAAATTAACTACAGGCGCACTATTACTAATCGCTGAACGAAATAATATACCTTGCAGTGAACGTCGCTTCGTTTTTATTTCATAATGACCTTTTTCTGCAACAATTAATTCATTAGGTTCGCGTAACACAACGTGATCAATTAAATCGATAGAACTCAATTTACCTGTGACAGGATCTCGATAAATATAAGCTTTACTTGCAGTAATTTGTTGCCCTAACCGTGTGATAGTTACTTTTCCTTGCGTCATAGACGTACCATGCAAAGAAAACAATCCTTGCTCGCTCGTCATAGAAATTGCATCTTTTGTGCTTAACAGACTGGTATCGAAAGGTGCTTCGCGATAATAACCACCGCAACGGTTTTCTCCTGTTTCTACCCATCCTAATTGTCTAGCAATTTCATTTGCCGCCAGTGAATTGGCATGAGTGATCACTGGAAAAAAAAACATGCAAAAGAAAAATGCTAGCAATTTTTTTCGCATGTGAGTTCCTATAATAAACTTTTATATTTTTGCATGAGCTGTGCTTTTGTTTCCACGTGCTCTGGATCGAGTGGTATACAATCAACGGGGCAAATTGCGACACATTGTGGTTCCGAATAATGTCCTACGCACTCTGTACAAAGATCAGGATTAATCGCGTAAATGGCTTCACCCTGAAATATTGCCTTATTTGGGCACACAGGTTCGCAAACATCACAGTTAATACATTCATCCGTAATTTTAAGCGCCATAGCGTTCACGCATCTTTTGTTGCAATACTTTGGCAACCGGTTGCGGCACAAATTGTTCGACATTACCACCCAACATTGCTGATTCTCTAACAAAACTTGAGGAACTATAAGCATATTGTTCTGCCGGCATTAAAAACATTGTTTCTATTTCAGGTGCCAAATGTCGATTCATTGCTGCTAATTGAAATTCATAATCAAAATCGGATACCACACGTAAGCCACGCAAAATAATTTTCGCGTTATGTTGCTGCATAAACTCAATTAATAAACACTCGAATCCTAATACCGTCACATTGGGGATATCAATGAGTGCTTCCTTGGCAAATTTAATGCGTTCTGCCAGCGTCAATAATGGTTTTTTATTAATATTGGCCGCAACACCAACAATGACTTGCCCAAACATTCGCGCCGCGCGTTCAATCAAATCTTTATGGCCTAAAGTGATAGGATCGAATGTACCTGGATAGATCGCTATGGTTTTCACTGGATAAAAACTCCTCAATATTGACGGCGATATTATACCAGTCATTAAAGATTTGGTATATTGGCTCTGTTTAAAAGGCACAGGCAAAATATGCAAGCATTACGCACTCAATTTTTAAAAACCATGGGTATCCAACCCTGGGTTTTGCGCGAAAATAAACCTATCGCGGACGAAAATCCTTGGGAAGCGCTGCGCTGTGCAGTCCAGCAATGTAACGCCTGTGGTTTGCAAAA
>LSTE01000020.1 GCA_001644445.1 Gammaproteobacteria bacterium SCGC AG-212-F23 | reverse complement strand
CTTATTGGCATTTTAATTGAAATTTGTGAACAAGCAGAAACCCCTGTTGCCAAGCTCAAGCAGGCTATTGAACTTATTGATTCTACAGCTATTTTCTCTAAAGAATTATGGCAGCTGTGTCTTTGGGCAGCGGATTATTATCATCATCCCTTAGGCGATGTGCTAGCCACAGCTTTGCCTGCTTTGTTGCGCAAGGGAAGGGCATTGCCGGCAGTTTTGGCAGGTATGGTATCAGGTCAGCAAGGGGCGGACTTAGACTTGAATATGGAGCAGCAGGAGGCTGTGACGGCAGTGATGAATGCCTTAGGGGTTTTCAAAGTTTTTCTACTCGATGGAGTCACGGGTAGTGGCAAAACAGAAGTGTATCTACAAACGATTGCTGCTGTGTTAGCACGTGGGCAGCAAATTTTAGTTTTAGTGCCTGAGATTGGTTTAACACCGCAAACGATTCAACGTTTTCGTGAACGTTTTAGTGAGTTTATCGTTGCATTGCATTCACGTTTGACGGAGAAAGAACGATTAAATGCTTGGATGTCTGTTCGAGCAGGTCAAGCGAAAATTATTATTGGTACCCGTTCTGCTATTTTTTCCCCGTTTGCTAATTTAGGTTTGATTATTTTAGACGAAGAACATGACTTATCGTTTAAGCAACAAGAAACATTTCGTTATCATGCGCGTGATATTGCCATCATGCGCGCACATTTTTTAAATATTCCCATTATTTTAGGAACTGCAACGCCTACATTAGAAACATTACATAATGCCAAACAAAATCGTTATCAGCATTTGCAATTACGCGAACGTGCAGGATTTGCAGAAATGCCGGAAATGGAAGTGCTAGATATTCGCAAAAAAAATCTAGAAGAAGGATTGTCACCAGTATTAATTGATGAAATCAAAAAACATTTAGAAAATGGCAATCAAGTTATGCTTTTTTTAAATCGCCGCGGTTTTTCGCCAATTTTAATGTGTCATGCTTGCGGTTGGATGGCAGTTTGTAAGCGTTGTAATGCACGCATGACATTTCATAAAAATACTAAACGTTTACATTGTCATCACTGTGATGTACAAAAGCCTATTTTTCAACATTGTGAAGCTTGTCACGGCCAAGAATTAATAATGGTTGGTCTTGGTACCGAACGTTTAGAAGATACATTAGAAAAATATTTTCCAAATTATTCTATCGCACGTATTGATCGCGATAGCACAACTAAAAAAGGCAGCTTAGAAAAATTATTAGAAGAAATTCATGAGCGCAAACATCAAATTTTAATCGGCACACAAATGTTAGCCAAAGGTCATCATTTTCCGCATGTCACCTTGGTTGCGATTGTCGAAGCGGATGGTGGATTTTTTAGTGCGGATTTTCGCGCGATTGAACGCATGGGGCAATTGTTGTTACAAGTTTCTGGACGCGCGGGACGTGCGGGTAAAAAAGGCAAAGTCATTATTCAAACCCATCATCCAGATCATCCTCTGCTACAGCAGTTGTTGCGAGAAAGCTATCATCATTTTGCAAATACTTTGTTGAAAGAGCGTGAAGATGCATTATTACCTCCATATGCTTTTTTTGCACTATTTCGTGCGGAAGCGCATTATGCAGATAAGGCATTGGATTTTCTACAGCACATTAAAAAAACCGCACAAACATTCGCGCACCCCATCAAATTATTAGGCCCGGTCCCCGCCAACATGGCCAAACGCGCCGGCCGTCACCGCATGCAATTATTATTGCAGTCGCAACATCGCCCCCAATTACAACAATTTCTAAAAACTCTATTGCCCGAAATCGAAAAAATCCCCCAAAAACAAAGAGTCCGCTGGTCATTAGATGTAGATCCAGTAGTAAGTGATTGAAAAATATATTATTTTTCAATTTGTTATGTATATGCTTGACAAACATAATATCATTTGCAATACTTTGTATTGCAGAGGATATATCATGAAATACGGTACTACAACAAGTATGCGACTGCCGCCTGAATTACGAGAGCAGCTCGAAAAGACTTCGCGTGCTTTACATAGGGGTAAAAATTGGGTAGTGCGGGAAGCATTGCAGGAGTATTTTGTAAAGCATAGTCAAATTTCTTTAGTAGAAGAAGCTAAGCGACAATCTATTTTGGTTAGCCAATTAGAATCTGAAAAACCATGGGATAATGAGTCGGATACATCAGGATGGATCTAGAATTAGAACGAGGAGATATTGTGGTATGCGCACTCAGTGGCGACTTTGGAAAGCCTCGACCAGCGGTTGTTGTGCAATCCAATTTATTCAATTCGACACATCCCAGCGTTACACTTTGTCCTATTACTACGCATATAGTAGAAGCCCCTCTTTTTCGTTTAATGCTTATTCCTTCCGCAAAAAATGGATTAAAACAATCTTCACAAATTATGGTAGATAAAATAACCACGTTATT
>LSTE01000019.1 GCA_001644445.1 Gammaproteobacteria bacterium SCGC AG-212-F23 | reverse complement strand
ACCATTCTCTCGCCCGTAATACTAGCGAATATAGTATAATTTATATAATAACCAGCACACAAAACGAGCTTCCCATGCTGCCACAAAACGATCCAGATTCTAAAAAAAATACTACTGCTAATGCAGAGGGTGATACTGCTGCATCCACTCCTGCAACAGATGCTAAAACAGCAACATCCACAACAGAGTTTGAAAAGAGTTTTTCAGCAGCGGTAGCAAAACATGATCGTCAGGCTATGAATCAAATACGCACTGAATACCTTTTGAGTGCATGTAGAGCCACTCAAGGAGAATTAGATTTAACAGCGAAAGAAGAGAAGATTACATTTCCTGATCGGGATGATATAGAACAATATCGTTTTCCTACTAATGATCAGTATATTACTGCGTTAAATGCAAACAAACAGTTAACTACGCTTACTTTACATTCTCTTCATTATGGACTAGGAGAGAGTTTTATTAGATTGTTGCCATTGGCAAACCGCACACAATGGATAACTCAATTAAAAATTGCAAGATGTCGTCCTAGTGAAGATGATCTTAAAGCACTTTCAACAATGCAAGAAAAATATAACCCAGATTCTAAATTTTCCTGTATCGATATTGATGTGTCGTATCGCGAGTCAATGCAAGTATTAGAAGTGTTTTCTCATTGTAAATCATTAACATCATTAGTGATAAGAGTTCCAGGATATCTTCGTGAAGATCACATACAGTGTTTGAAAAAACAATTGCATTTTTAAATAATATTTCGTCTATTCATTCATTGAAAGTTATCATGGTGGATTCAAATGTAGAAAAAGAACAGATTGTTAATTTTATTAAAAAACTAAAATTTATTGAAGACTTAGAGATCACACCTTGTGATATTGATTACGTAGCTCAGCATGTGATTATACATGCAGTACGTGATAACAACCGTTTGACGAAGCTAGATGTTGTAGACCCAGAGAGTGCAGAAGATAGGATTCCAAACGGCAAATCGGATTTTGCAATAAAAGTTCGTGCTTTACTTGCGCTCAATAAGTATTGTAGGCCTAGAAGTGTTGTGGATTGGCAGGACGCCGCTTTTGCAGTTGCGTTTAGTCGGGCGAACACGGGCAGTTTTTTTGTGAATAGCTTTCTATCATTAATGCCTAATATTCGTTCTTTGTTACCATCGTCTGCACGTAAAGGCAATCCAAAAGATATTTTTGCATTGATTAAAGGGTTATTTCCTCCTGAAGTAGAAGATCAAGTTAATGAAATGAAAATGGAAGTAAAAGAAGGAAAATGGCCTGAAATAATTATTTCTCATTATTCACGAGAAATAATGGAGGGAATGTATGTTATCGGTGATTTATATCTCTATTTCCCGACATGTTTTCACTTTCTTCATAGTGTATCTTTTTATGACGCAGATGCAAAAATGATTATTACGCAACCAGAAGAACTCCAAGCTAATCTATTACAGGCGGTTAAAGTTCCTGTTACAGAAGAAATCGTCGATGAAAAAACAGAAAAAACGCATCGTGTAGACCAAGAATTTAAACACTTAAAATTATTGATTGATGAGCGGATAAAATCTTTTTACGGAGAGACGATTGAAGCTGTTTTATATTGTAAAGAAGATGAAAAAAGGGTTAGCAGCGGTAGTTTTTTGCCTAATTATAATGAACTAGTGAAAAAATTTGATGAGGTTAAATCAAGAGATACATTGGCTGATTATCAACAATTTTATAGAGAGATATTTAAAAGTTATGAAATGGCTGTCAGGGAATCTAGGGAAAGGCTTAAGGATTTTCTTAATGTCGAACCTGAGTTTTTTCCTGAGAATGATGAATTAAGAGAAGAAGTAAAGCTTTTATATCATCCCAATCTCTCGCAGAGCAATCCTCGTGTTATGCATGAAATAAAAGCATTAGAGACGGAAGCGAAAACTGTATTCAAACAAAAATTAACTGAATTTGCAAAAAAATCAGATTGTTCAATAAATATTGACAGGCAGAATTATGTGGAATTTACGACAGAAAGAAATGACCTGTTTGCAGCTTACCGTAAAAAAATAGAAAAAATTTTAGATAGTAAAATAAATGATGAATTTCCTATGATAGCTCTGACTGAAGAATTCCGAAAAAAGCTTTCAGCTGCAACACGATTAAGTGAAATAGAAGTGCTTGATAATCAAATTCAATACATTTATCTAGCTAATCTTCCTAAAGTATTTTCCTCGGATTTAAAGGCTTTATTGAGCGAAGTCAGCCCTAGCTGGTTGCAAAATCAATTTAAAGGTAAGCCAGAGTATGTAGTGAAGATAGATCATCTGTTGCAAGCATTAGTAGCTAAAGAAAAAGAATCAACGAATCCTACTGAACATTTAGATGTAGAGCAGTTGGTGGCATTAAGAGAGATAGTGTTTGCAAATCCTCAAGTCCAGAAAGGTAAGCATGGTAAGTTTCTACAGGATATGTTGCAAAAATTTAAAAGCCCAGTTTCTGCAACTGTTGTGGATA
>LSTE01000018.1 GCA_001644445.1 Gammaproteobacteria bacterium SCGC AG-212-F23 | reverse complement strand
ATCTACTTGTCCATCTATTGCACAATCCTATAGAATAATATACAATTCATACATAATTCTAACCAATCTACTCAAAACGAGAAGCACCAAATATATGAGCAACGCACGAATCAACAAACATATTGCCGCAAGCATATCTAATAGTGGCTGGGGTATAGCACCAAGTGGCGACTCTAATACAGATGCCACAGCAAGACAAACTGCTGTCATAGCAGAACAAACAGCAACAGCAGTACTACTTAGCGACAACAAATCAAATCGAGATTTAAAAGCAGATAGTAAGTTGCCGAACATATGCAGGCAAAATATTGTGGTATTTGATGATCACTACAGTCACGCTACTACTGTTACTACTGCCACCACTGCGACCCCTACTAAACTTTCTCAACAAAATTCATCTACAACAAAAGACAATAAGCCAGATAAAATTCAAGCATGCTCAAATATGTTAAACTTAGAAGATGGAAGCATTGCTTATCTTACGGCAAGCGATTCAAATCCTAACTATATGCTTGTCATATTTAAAAATAACAAGATTATTCAACGACACCCATTGTTTATAGAAAAACAACCCCATTATTTCCCAGTGATACGCACTTGCCCTTTTCAACCTGACTATATTTTTTTTCATGGTTCTAGCATCACTCAAGACACCCTACTCTTTATCAATAGAAACAATGGCGCCATTACAAAAAGAGACAATCATTTAATGATGATGCGAAATCCCAGCGATCAAATTATATTTGACAACTATTTGATAACTATAAAAAACCAGCCAAACATGACCCATGTACAAGGATCTATTTATACAATTGATAAGGATTGTCAGATAGTACTCAGAACCCGTTTCATAATAGAGGAAACCCCATTTTATCCCGCAATTGCAGTAACAGCGGATAAAAATTATTGTTTTATCAATCAACATGAATATGGTATTTCTATCATAGATATGCGCGATAAAGACGCACTATTGACCATGGATTCTGCAACGGCATCTACCACATATACCCCAAAACCAAAATTAATTAAACGCTACCCTCAATTAAAAAATTCCGCAATGCTTATATCACCCGATGATAAAACACTATTCTTGACTAACAGTGACATTAATGGAACATGGATACGCGAATGGGATATTTCTGATAAGACGTGCGAACCTTCACATAGGATGGATCATCCAATACCATCCATAGACAATGTTCACACTCTACAATTGAATGGGAGTCGGGATTTTATTTTTGTTTTAGGATTAGATAGTGAACATCAAGAAAAATATTTTTGTGTTATTCCTGTGAATGATTTGACAAAACCTATCATTTCCGTAGCTATCGATTCTAATATTGAATCAGTGATTGATACGCCAGAAGGAATTATTTATGCAAATGATGGCTCTGTTATTTCTCATCCGACTTATACGAAGTATTTAAATGATTTGCAGGAATTACCCGCATTATTAACAACGTATTTATCAGAAAAAGCATTGAGTTACTTAACTTTAGAATATTCTGGAGCGTATAGCTTCTGGAAAAAACCTCAGACGACTGTTGCGACGGCAACGACGTCTACTTCTACTCTAGAAGTGCATGGGCCACGCACGTAGTTTGATAAATCCCCCTTGATATACGTCATCCCGAGCTACGCGTGTGATCTCCATCTAAGCAAGAAATCCTTCGCCTTCCACCCACTGGATATCTTCATCGACAGGAGAAACCTGTGTGACTTGCTGCTCTGCATCCAAGGCGTAAAAATCCCATAATTTTTTATCCATCAACTGGCTAGGTTTAATACTTGTTAAAGCATGTAACATATTGCTAGGGATTTTAGGATTTTCTTTGGCAAGATCGTCAATTAACACTTTGATACGTTGGCGCATTAAATTTTCTTGTGCACCACAAAGATTGCAAGGGATAATAGGAAACTGTTGTTCTTTCGCGTATTCAATAATATCGTTTTCCTGGCAATAAGCGAGCGGGCGAATAACGATGTGGCGTTTGTTGTCGCTGAGTAATTTGGGCGGCATGGATTTAATTTCACCGTTGTAAAAAATTGACATTAATAACGTGCGAATCATGTCATCGCGGTGATGGCCTAAAGCAACTTTGTTATAACCCTGCTCTTCTGCGTAACGATAAATAATCCCACGACGCAAACGTGAGCAAAGTGAGCAATAGGTTTTGCCTTCGGGAATTTTTTCTTTGACGATGGAGTAAGTATCTTCTTTGAAAATTAAATAAGGAAGTTTTTCTTGTTCTAACCAAGCACGCATGCCTTCATCATTCCAACCAGGTTGGGCTTGATCTAAAGTAAAAACGAATAGTTCGAATTTATGTCCGGAACGTTTGCGCAATAAATTTAAAATACGCACCATGGTATAAGAATCTTTGCCGCCGGAAAGACAGACCATGACGCGGTCTTTGGTGCGTATCATTTTGTAATCGGCTATTGCTTTGCCGATATAGTGTAATAATTTTTTTTCGATAGCTGATGTCTTC
>LSTE01000017.1 GCA_001644445.1 Gammaproteobacteria bacterium SCGC AG-212-F23 | reverse complement strand
CTTTGTTTTTGAAAATAATTTCAGTCATGGGAGTAAAAAATTCATTTAACATTTCTTTCAATTGTGCAGCAGATAAGGGTTCAGAGAGGGTGGTGAAATTACGAATATCAGCAAATAATACCGTCATTTCGCGATCGTCTCCTAACATGCCGTAATTGCCTTTCGATTCTAACATTTGATTAATATGTTCCTCTGGAACGTATTGACCAAACATTTGTTTTAATTGTTCACGCCTGCGTGTTTCAAATAAATAACCATAAATAATATTAAAAATTGCAAGAAAAATAACTAATAAAATAGGAAGTAAAATAGAAATAATTAACCCGGTGGTATTCCAAAGCCAAGCGTTGGCAAAAAATAAAAGAATAGGTAATCCGAGCATTATAATACTTGCAAAACGAGGCCCTAAAAATGGAAATAGTAAAGCGCAAGTGATACCTAAAATTAAAGTCAGTACTGTTTCTGCACCCGAGGTCCATGCAGGTTTATAAGAAAAAGTATTTTGTAAAATACCATCAGCAACAGTTGCGTGAATTTCAACGCCAGGATAAGGATTTTGTACTGCAGTGGCTTTTAAATCGCCAAGGCCAGTAGCCGATGTGCCGACGAAAACAATTTTATTTTCCAAAGCATTTTTAGGAATGGTGTTATGCAATACATCAGTTGCGGAATAATAAGGCATGGTAAAACTGCCGCCGCGAAAGGGTACAAGTACTTGCGATGCGGAATCTGTTGGAATGATGCGACCGCCAATTTTAACGCCTTCCAATTGTTGAGTATCACCATAAGAAGCCGTTTGTAATTCAATTTTGCCGAGCAGGTAAAGACGTACGGCTTCTAGTGCGAGCGAAGGATAAAGATTATTTTGATAGCGTAGCAGCAAAGGTACACGACGAATAATACCGTCCTGATCGGAAAATACGTTGACAAAACCACCGCTTTTTGCGGCTTTTTCGAGTTCTGGAATATTATTCAATACGCCTTGGGCGCGAACAATATTCATGGATTGCTCTAATGGATTATTTAATACCATAAGAGGTTTTGGAATATCATTTCCTATAGAGGCAGTTGGTAAAAAACTAATACCAAGCACACTGTCCAGCGTTTTTAAGCTTTCTGCGAACTTGGCATCATCATTAAAATAAGGGGTGATTTTCTCAAGAAAAGGTTTTATGGCGGGTGTGTCGAAATTTAATTTTTGTGTTGATATTTCTTGTAAAAGAGTGTGCGCTATATTTGGCTCTTTTTCTGAAAAAATAGAGTCGAATGCAACAACAGTAGTGCCTGCTTTTTGTAATTGAGTGACTAAAGCAGCGAGTTTTGCGCGTGGCCAGGGCCATTGGCCTTCTCGCAACAGACTCTTATCATCGATGTCGACAACAGCAACCACAGTATCAAAATGAGATTTGTGTGTCATTGTTTTGGCACGAAGTTGAACATCATAAGCGATTTGTTCTAGGCGTAGCAGTACTTGTTTAATTGCATCGATAGGGGTGATTTGTAACCAGACTGTGATGGCGACCAGAATAAATCCGATGATAAATGGTGTCCGTTTGCCCATGTGGTGTCCTTGGTAAATATTTTATGTGATTATACATAAAACTGTACCAGTATTCGTACATTTTTGTGTATAATGTTGGCCAAATTGGTTAAATGGATTTTGGTATCATTATGAAGAAAATCATTTATGCTTTCGCGCTGCTAGTTTTTTTTCTTTCCTCTGTTAGTTATGCAGTAACGGTTCCTAATAATGCTGAAGCTGCAGCAGCAATAAGCGATATCAAAACAGGGTTTCCGGCGAGTACAGAGCCAGGACGTATGGCTCCTACTTTACAATCCCAACAACAAGGCCCTGCCAAAGCGCCAACCGGTGGACCTCATGTTGAACAGCAACAGCCAGCAAGTAAATTAGGGACACAAGCAGATAAGATTAAATTCAAATTAACGAAAGTCATTATTGAAGACGCCCATATTTTTTCTGAAAAAGATTTTTATCCATTATACAAAGATAAACTAAATACAATCATCAGTGTTGCACAATTACAGCAAATTGCCCAAGATATTACAAATTTCTATCGAAATAAGGGTTATATTCTATCACGTGCTATCCTGCCGCCTCAACGTATTACCAAAGGTATTGTACATATTCGTGTGTTAGAAGGCTTTGTAGCAAAAGTCATGGTAACGGGCGAGCCTGCGGGTGCACGAAAGATTCTTGAAGAGTACGGAACACATATTACAGATTCACGCCCTCTGCAAGTAAGTGTGTTGGAACATTATTTGCGAGTCGCGAATGAAGTCCCTGGGGTGCAAACTAAAGCGGTGCTGGAACCATCCAAAGCCACGGTTGCGGCCTCTGACTTGAGTTTGGTGACAAACACGAAAACCTTAACAGGATATTTAAGCTACGATGATTACGGTACCCGTTACATAGGCCCGCAACAATTAACAGGTAGCATTCAGGGAAATTCTATTTTTAGATCGGGTGATAGCACTACATTAAC
>LSTE01000016.1 GCA_001644445.1 Gammaproteobacteria bacterium SCGC AG-212-F23 | reverse complement strand
GATTTTGTCTAAAAATTTAATAAGTCTAGAGGCTTTATGTGATTGGTATGATGGAAATTATTATGATTTTTTACATGGAGGAGCTAGATTGGCTAGCTTAATATACACAGACTATAATGATTTGATCAATTTAAAATTGAATAGCATGCTGGATGAAAATATGAAGTATAATTTACCAATTGTCATGGCTATACTGAGTCATTATAAAGGTGATCCATTGATATATGACATTTGCACGAGAATAGTGTCGGAATTACCAGAAAATGATGATAGCCTGAAAAATGTGCGAAGCGTTATGTTGGGTGAGGCTGGAGTTATTTGTACTCAGGGCACCTATGGAATGGCGCACTATTATGAGGAAAAGAAGAAGCTAGTAAAACCTCTAAGCATGAGTGGCGATGAAAAAATCTCTTCATTTGCGAAAGAGACCATTCGCATTTTGGATAATAATATCGCGCAAGCAAATAGCCGTGGAAAAAGTGATGATGAAATGGGGAAAATTATCTACGATTAATTTTGGTCGTTTAGACCAATTTCTTGGGCAGAAATTTTAATAAGTTTTTCAATAAATCGTTTTTTAACATCGCTGATATTTACCTCAATATTTTGATTATCCAGCCGAGTATGTTCGTTCTGAATTTTGTCGCCATATAGACGAGGTACTAATTTTGCTGCTAGCCACTTGCGTGTATCAATTTTTAATCTGGCGCGATTTATCCATTCATTATTAGCAGCTTCTTGCCATTAGCAGAAATAATCGTGTCGTGCAGTGTATCGTCAGCAATTTCTAAAATTTCATCGATAAGGACTTCTACTTGCAGTTTCTTCGCGCGCGCGTACTGGTCACGAAAATCGTTATTATTGGCTAGCCATGTGTAAATTGTGTTATAGCTAGGCCAGTGTGGGTAGCGTGCGCAGGGTTTTTTAAGCCGAGACTTGTGTTTGTAATGGTAGTACAATCACTAAAATCCTGCTGCTCCCCGAAGGAAAGTCTATCACCATCATGAAGTTTATATTCTTTCTTTCGTCGCAAAGCATTTTCAACTTTTTTTGCGGTTAACTTGCTCATCAATGTGTTCCTTCAATTTTACAACGCCCGTTGCAGAATTGTGCAAGAGGCTCTTGCACAATTTGGGAGTCACTGACTCCCAAATTGGTCAACAGGCGTTAACCAATTACAAGAAGAGTTAACTATGGGCATCTTTTCCATCATCTTCCATTTTTTGTTTTGTAATTGCTTTAATTTCTCTATCAAAGTCAGATTCAAAAAGATGATCTTGAGTGATACGATATTTTTCAAATTCGCTTTCCGCATGATCTTTAGCGATTTTTGCGCTGATTTTTCCTGCGTCTTTTAATATTTCACGCTCATCAAATTCGAGAAATTTATCTAATCGCTTAGCCCAATCTTCCATTGTCATGGGTATTTGGCGTTTAGCGCGATCTTCTGCTAATTCTAAGTAAGCATTGACTATGCGACCGAGAGATTCGAGTTCTTCTGCTGTGAGATAATTTTTTGCGACTGGTACATCTATTTTAAGAATTTTTCCAGTTGGGCTATTTGCCCAGCTAGTTAGCCCCATATTTGGTTTGCTGCTATCCGCACGTTTATATATGAGTTCAGATGCTGTATTACCATGTATAGCGTAGTGCAGCTTGTTCTGCACTTTCGCGAAAAATTCACGCGTAGTGGGTGCATTTTTATTGTAATCAACACTGGTTGTGTATATGTCTGTGATCTTCTGGTAAAAATGACGTTCGCTAAGGCGAATTTCCCGAATTTCAGCTAGCAATTGTTCAAAATAGTCTTCGCCTAAAAATGTTCCATTTTCTAGACGTTTTTTATCTAGTACATAGCCTTTGATTGCAAATTGATGCAGTACTTGAGTTGCCCATTGGCGGAATTGTGTTGCACGCTTGGAATTTACTCGATAACCAACAGATATGATGACATCCAAGTTATAATAAGCAACGCTACGAGAAATCTTTCTCTCACCTTCTTTTTGAACTATTAAGGATTCTTTAATAGTTAAATTTTGCGCAAGCTCTTTCTCTTCATATATATTCTTAATATGTGTGTTCACATTAGCTGTTGTGATATCAAACAGCTCAGCCATCAATTTTTGAGTCAACCAAATAGTCCCGTCCTCATAACGGGCTTCAATGCCTTTTTCGCCTTCTTGCTGCGTAAAAATCAAAAATTCAGAGGTACTATTGCGAATGTTGATCTTATTTTCAGTGTTCTTTTTGTCCATGATATGGGTTCCTTACAGGGTACCTATTTAGGTGCCTGAAAATGGTTGGATTTGAGCGCATTCTATTGGACAATATAAAACGACACAATAGAATAAAACGCTTGTTTTTAAATATGTTTTACAACTAAATGGATTAACACGGAGTGAAAAACTTGCGCCTCCTAAGGGGTAGGTCGGTAGTTCGAATCCGCAAAATCTTATCTAAACAATATCAGCTGATTCTTTAACTCTTTATATAAATGCTCATTTTGATTTTTTG
>LSTE01000015.1 GCA_001644445.1 Gammaproteobacteria bacterium SCGC AG-212-F23 | reverse complement strand
CGATAATGTCAACGTGTTACCCGACGTTGATTGAAGCGTTCCTGTCACACCTGAATTAACAGTCAAATTACCAGAATACGTAGATGTGCCACTACCGCTTCCAAAAATACTGCTACCTGAAGAATTAAAGGTAACGTTATTAGCTATATTAACGCCATTATCAATTTGTAATTGACCAGCTGTCGTGACAGCACCTGTACCTAATGCAGAACTATTGCTGACTTCCGTATTGCCTAGACTGGATGTACCATGATAAGTGTTGGCATTGGTTAAAATAAGCGTACTAGCACCACTTGCTGTAATACCAAACGTATTAGAATTATCGGTAATGACACCGCTCAATGTTAAGTTTTGACCTGTAGTAATGAAGTTATTAGCAGCACCCAGTGTAATATTACCGGCAAATGAACTTGCACTACTACCATTGGTTGCAATGGTGCCACCGTTAATGGTAATAGGTTCTGCCGTAGAATAAGCCACACCATTGAATTGTAATATTGCACCGGAGGCAATCGTCGTACCTGAAGCAGTCGTACCTAATGCATTATTAGAAGTAACTACTAATCTACCTGCATTAATGTTTGTTGCACCCGTATAAGTATTATTTCCACCAAATACTAAATCACTATTCGTATCAGCTCCCGCTTGAATAACACCACCAGAGCCACTAATCACATTAGAAACATTGATCGTTGAAACGCTTGCATCCTGAAAGGTTACATTAAATCCCGCTGTATTGATGAGACCACTCAGATTCAAGGCAGTACCATTACTTACACTGGTGGCTATCGTTGCATCAGCTCCTAATGTGATATTGCCTGAAATAGTCATATCACTGCCACTACTATTACCGACTAATGCACCTTGTGAAGCAGAACCCGTACCGCTTAATGAAACAATGTTATTTGCTAATGTTAAACCATTATCCACTTGCAACGTACCACCCGATGCAACCGTCACAGCACTCGTTCCCAATGCAGAACTATTCGTAATTTCTACGATACCACCATTAATCGTTGTTGCTCCTGAATAACTATTTGTGTTAGATAGCGTGAGTGTTCCACTACTCGTCTTTGTTAATCCACCCGTATCGGAAATAACTCCACTCAACGTTAATTGCGTACCTGCTACATCCACTACACTATTACTTGCTAAATCAATGGCGCCTGCAAATGTACTAGTACCCGTGCTTGTTGCAATCGTACCGCCATTATTTGTAATACCTTCTGTCGTGCTATAATTAACATTACGGAAATCTAATGTTGCACCACTCGCAATTGTCGTACCTGCAGCTGTTGTGCCTAATGCATTATTAGATGTAACAGCTAATGTGCCTGCATTAATGTTCGTTGCGCCGCTATATGTATTATTACCGCTTAATACTAAGATCCCGTTACTTGTTTTTGTTAATGCACCTGTATCAGAAATCACACCACTCAATGTTAATTGCGTACCTGATACATCAACAGCACTATTGCTTGCTAAATCAATATTTCCTGCAAATGTGCTTGTGCCTGTACTTGTTGCAATCGTACCACCGTTACTCGTCAATCCTTCTGTCGTACTATACGTTACATTACGAAAATCTAATGTAGTGCCGCTTGCTATCGTTGTACCTGCTGCGGTAGTTCCTAATGCACTGTCAGTGGTTACTACCAATGTACCTGCATTAAGATTCGTTGCACCACCATAAGTATTTGTACCACCGAGTATCAATGTACCTGTACCTGCTTTTGTTAGCGCGCCACTACCCGCAATAATTCCATTATAAGTTAATGTGGTTGATGGATCCGTTGAAATCGTGCCACCACTAGCTCCTAATGCAATGCCACGATTTGCATTCAATGTAAAATTAGCTGTTGTTTCTAATGTGCCACTGTTTAATGTCAATTGACCGGGTGTTGCACTGCCTGGTGTTGTACCTAAGCCAGAATCTGCTGCAATGGAAACAGTCCCTCCATTAATCGTGGTTGAACCACTATAAGTATTTGCGCCTGATAAAATTAATGTACCACTGTCAACTTTTGTTAAATTACTTGCACCTGAAACTACATTGCTTAACGTGAGTGTACTACCACTGGCTGCGCCAATCGATGTATCTGTATTCAATAACACAGTACCTGACACACTATTCGTTGTACTGCTTGTTGTTGTCAACGCACCTGCATTACTAACGCCTGTGCCATTGAGTGTTAATGCATTTGCAATGGCAACACCATTCAATAATAATTCATCACCACTATTTACCGTGACACTACCCGAGCCTAACGCATTATTACTATCTACTTGTAATATGCCTGGATTCAATATCGTTCCGCCACTATAAGTATTAGTGCCACTCAATTCTAATGTACCCGAGCCATTCTTCGTCAGAGTGCCTGAACCTGCGATAATGCCGCCATCAATCAACGTACCCGCATCTACTTGGAATATGCCACCGCTTCCATTCAATGCAATACCACGATTGCTGTTAAGCGTAAATCCTGTACTCGTTTCTAATGTACCACCATTCAAGATCAATTGATTTACTGTTGCACTACCAGGCGCAGTACCTAAGCCAGAATCTGCACTGATTGAA
>LSTE01000014.1 GCA_001644445.1 Gammaproteobacteria bacterium SCGC AG-212-F23 | reverse complement strand
GATATCACGAATGAATTTAAAAAAAGACAGTAAGATTTGCAATATTCCACTATATTTAACAGGTAATTTGTTTCAATTGCTAATTGCATCTTAAAATAAAGTTAATCCACAACTTGTTGAATATAATACAATTTTTTATTGTAGGATTGTTTGGATTATTGCTATACAATAAATCATAATTTACAAATCGCGGGGGATTGTATGCAGAGTTATGCGTTGCCCACAGTATCTAGAGATAAAAGAAAAACGTATCCTCCTCATAAAAATGGCTTACCAACTATTCCTTCTGTTGATAACAAAATAAAAGTACAAAGCGCACGTTCAGCAGTTCCTGCAGAATCAGCGGTTAAGCCTAAATCGGATAAACTTAATGCTCCCGCAATCAATTTATCTGGACATAATAGTTCATCGCATCGTTTCGTGAGAGAACAATTGCATGCTCAGTCTGTAACACAACAAGAATCCAACAGCCAAAGTTCCACCCCTGCAACCAGTGCAACAAATTCGCCAGTAAAAACAGCCGACCACAAACTTGCAACCTTAAGTGTTAATACTGTGTTGCCTTCATTAGATTTGCATTTGAGTTCATTGCATGCAGCTATTAATGCTTTAGAGTATTCAAGAGTTGTTGCACTGTTAAAACAAAATCCAAATTATAAAGGCATCTTAGGTAAGGATGATGCGTGTTCATTAAGTGTAAAAAAATATACTCAGGTCAAAAACACGAAAAATGCAGCCGTTGCTGGCCAAATTAAAGATCATATATTACAAATGGCGCTTCTAGACGCAATTCGACAGTTAGATGAAAAATATGTTGAGGTGCTGCTAAAAGCCAATGCGCCATGTTACATTAAGAGTGAGGCGTCACAATTGGCTGTTCAACAATGTTGTCAATATAATGAAGGAGAAAATTACGAAAAAGCGTTAAGCATTAAAAATATGATTCTCGTGCATGCTTATGGTATTGAAAATACTAGTTGTACACCGCACGTTACTTTTATAGAAAGCCTAGCTCTTATTGGTCAGTCAAAAAAATTAGTGCCTACCGAAGATCTTGAACAGGCTGCAAATGATGCTTTATCGCGACAACGTGTAAAGAAAAAATAAATTTTTGATACTAAAAAAATCCCCTTTTGAAAAAGGGGGATCAAAGGGGGATTTTAAAATAACACCCAAAGCGATTTTCCTCAAAATCTTTCAAAGAAAATTGTTCTTGCTTGATTAAGCCTCGATGATTTTTGGGGTCACTTAATACTAAATCTACTATGGCACACACAGATGACGCCGTCGTCATTTGAATCGCTGACCAAGATATATCATGAATTACTTTAGGATAGAATTTTTTAACATAATTTTTTTCAGAATATTGTTTTTGCTGAGTTTTTCCTGTCACTGATGCATAGACAATGACTACATCTTGCAAAGTATGAGGGATGGCATTTTCTAAAATACGTTTCAGTGTTTCTCTATCGTCATTTAATTTTAAATCATCCATTAAAAAGCGAATTTTTTCACAATGACCTGGATAACGAATCGTTTTGTAATTCAATTGATTGACTTTGCCTAAATAAGAATTCACTAAAGTGCCTGCGCCGCCAGAAGTGTTGAAGGCTTCGTAAGTTAAGCCATCGATTTCTATCGCTTCTAAATCTTGCAAAGGATGAAGCACCACTGCTTTGCCTTGTTCAATGCCTTGACAGTGATTACCATATTCATTGATTAAGCCATCCGTGGACCAAGTGAGTGCATAGCGCAATGCGTTACTACTGTTAACAGGCAATGCACCTACACGCATTTTAATAGTGTCCAACGAATCAAAATGTTGTACCAAATCATGCGTGACTATACTGATGAATCCAGGAGCGAGACCACATTGCGGAACGAATGCGCTTTGGACTTTTGTGGCAGCGAGTTGTGCTGTTTGTGCAACTTTAATATCTTCAGTCAAATCAAAATAATTAAGATGTAACTCCGCAGCAAGTTGTATCACAAAACTATTTTGAAAATACGGCAGACATGAGATAACAGAAGAGATACGATTTTTTTTAATAAATTCCGTTGTTTCATTGAATTTTTTTACATCTAGCTGTACGAGTTCTAGGTGTGGCACAGATAAAATATTTTTTAAAGAAAGAGAATTAATTTGGTTGTCCGCTAGATAGACGTGGTAATCGCGAGAATTTGCTAACAAAAAAGCAACTAACGAACCAATTTTCCCTGCGCCCAAGACAAGTAATTTTTCCATACAATTCCTTTTGCTATGTTATGCATGTGTTACTCGTTTGTTGTTCCTGGCATGTGAGGTTTAGGTGGCTGCACAATAATGTGTTTGCTCACTAAATCCTCCAGGAATGCATCACAAAGTCCTTCGATGGATGCCATGTTTTCTTCTGCAATATCGAGTGCAGTAGGATCGGCAACCATATCTGTTCTACGTCCTACGTTTAAAATAGAAGTACTTTCTTGTTCCACATTATCATGACGTGAACCCATTGCATCGCCGCGTTGTAATTGAATAGAGACGCGCTGACCTGCGCGAGTGACGCCGGTGAGATTTGCAAAAGTTTCATCCAGTAATTTTTGGTAAGCTTGTTCTTCTTCGCTGAGTTCTTGTTTCGATTCTTTCATTTCTTTTTTCATCTCTTGTTGCATTTCATCAACAAGTAGTTGAAG
>LSTE01000013.1 GCA_001644445.1 Gammaproteobacteria bacterium SCGC AG-212-F23 | reverse complement strand
ACAGCAAGAGAATATCAGGGCTCAGAGTTAAAATCTCGCGGCGCATCTGTTATTTTTAAACCCGGATCTGAGGTGTTAGCTGAGGCCATAGCGATTGCCAAAAAACTTGCGGTAAAAACTCGTCAATCTTTGCAAGTCTTCAAGAAATCAATGTCAGATACTTTATTGGAGAAATTATCGGCTACGATATCTAAAGAGATTAAAATGCATGAGGAAATCTTCACGCATGAAAATGCGACAGACACAATTAAAAAACATTTTAAGCAATTAGCAACATTTCAAATGGAAAAACCTAATATAGTCAATAACAAAATTTCATTAACAAGCTTAGACAATAAAGCTGATAAACCACAAAATAGCAACGAAATAGATGCTATTTTAATTAATCTTCTTGCTAATAAACTACATATACCTAATGAAAAAATTGATCTGGAAAAAAACTTTAAAGAATTAGGCATTGATTCTATTGCCGCATTAGAAATCATACGTGACATCAACCTAAAATATGATTTAAGTGTTGAATCCGCCATGATTTATGACCACCCCGTCATTAAACAATTTTCGCGCTACATTTCCGGAGAAATTCAAAAAAAAAAGTATTCGCTTAATACGCTAAATGATCGTTCTCCTAGCAAAATAATTTTACAAAATCAATCCCAAGAAATAAGCAATACAGATATAGCCATCATAGGATTTTCTGGAAGATTCCCAGATGCAGACACGGTAGAGCAATTTTGGGAAAATTTGTGTAGCGGGAAATCAGCGATTACAGAAATTCCGCCAACACGTTGGTCTGTTAGTGAATATTTTGATGAAAATCCTGAAGTGCCCAATAAAAGTTATAGCAAATGGGGCGGTTTTTTAAACGCGGTTGATCAGTTTGATCCACTCTTTTTTGGGATGTCACCTGCTGAAGCGGAACAGATGGATCCACAACAACGGTTATTTTTAGAAGAATGTTGGAAAGTTTTTGAATTGGCGGGTTATGCTCCCAATGTACTATCAGGAAAAAAATGCGGTGTTTTTGTGGGTGTGAAATCAGGTGATTATGAACAACTGATACAACAATCAGGAATAGAACCTGATGCTAATTTATTAATAGGTGTCAGTAGTTCTATATTAGCGGCAAGAATTTCATATTTGTTAAATTTAAAAGGGCCTAGTGTTGCCATTGATACGGCTTGCTCTGCCTCATTAGTTGCTCTACATCAAGCTTGTCAAAGTATAATATTGGGTGAATCAGAAATGGCGTTAGCAGGCGGTGTATGTGTTTTAACAACCCCTATCATGCATATCATGACTAGCAAAGCAGGCATGCTTGCAAAAGATGGTCTGTGTAAAACATTTGATAATACGGCGGATGGTTTTGTTCCCGCTGAAGCGGTAGGTGTTGTATTATTAAAACCATTACGACAAGCGCTTCTCGACCAAGACATTATCCACGCGGTCATCAAGGGATCCGCAGTCAATCAGGATGGAAAAACCAATGGTATTACTGCCCCAAGTGCGCAATCGCAAACAGAATTAATCAGTGAATTATATCAACGTATTCATTTGCGCCCCACGATGATTAGTTATGTTGAAGCACATGGTACTGGCACTAAATTAGGCGATCCGATTGAAATCACTGCATTAAAACGTGTTTTTGCGACAGACAAAGAGCAAAAGAAAACGTGCAGTATAGGTTCAGTTAAAAGCAATATAGGACATGCATTAACTGCAGCGGGTATCGCAAGTGTCATCAAAGTGATACTTTGTTTAAAACACAAAAAATTAGTTCCAACAATACATGTTAAACAATTAAATGAGCATATTCATTTAGAAGACAGTCCATTTTATATTAGTCACAAATACCAAGAATGGGAAAGTCCTTTAAATACACCTAGATATGCGGCAGTTAGCTCATTTGGTTTTAGCGGCACTAACGCACATGTAGTATTAGCAGAATTTCCAGAAGTTTCTGAGAACCATGCTACGCAACAGCAACGTCCTTTTATTATCACTTTGTCAGCTAAAACAAGCCTATCATTACGCAGAAAAAAACAAGAATTATTAGAATGGATACAAAATCCAAAAAATGCCCCTGTTTCTTTGGCCAATATCAGTTATACATTGAATGTTGGCAGAATGCATTTTCCAGAAAGATTTGCAACTATTGTCATTACCGTAGATGATTTAGTTTCTCAATTACAAGACAATTCATCTTTTTCAAGCTTGGCTAAACAAAATGATCAAGCTTTACTGAATGTGATGGAACAGTATTTGCGAGGCGATGATATTGATTGGAAGACGATTTATGCTGATCAAAAATATCAAAAAGTTACATTACCAACCTATCCTTTTTTAAATGAACGATACTGGATCACCGATATTAAAGATAAAACGATAGGCAAATTCACTAACGAAGTCACATCAGTAGCACAGATGGCAAAACAATTAATGGAAATTGTTGGAACAATATTAAAAATTCAGCCAGATAATTTACGCCCAGAGAAAAAAATCAGTGAATACGGCATGGATTCCATCACTATGATTAAAGTAGTCAATGCACTCAATAAATCGTATGGATTGTCATTGACCCCGGATTTGTTATTTGAGCATCCAACATTTTTAAGTTTTTCTGAGTATATTGTAAAAAGCTATTTGCTTAAAAAACCAATGCTGATAAAAACCTCTCAAGAACTTAAAAAACAATATTCCACCAGCGATATTGCCATTATAGGCATGCATGGTATTTTCCCAGGTGCTAATAATTTAGAAGAATTTTGGCATAATTTAGAAAATGGTGAAGATGCTATTACTGAGATTCCCAAAGATAGATGGAATTGGGAAGAATATTATGGTGATCCATTTCAACAGCCAGGAAAAACCAACGTCAAATGGGGTGGTTTTGTTAAAAGCATGATGGAATTTGATGCCGAATTTTTTAATATGTCACCTAGAGAGGCAGAACTCACAGATCCACAACAGAGAATTTTTTTAGAAACAACATGGAAAGCAATTGAAGATGCAGGATATGCACCTGAGGAGTTTGAAAAGATAAAAACAGCTATTTTTGTCGGTGTTGTTTCTGATGATTATGTTGAACTATTACAAAAAAACAATATTACCGATGCTTATGTAGCAACAAGTATGGCAAGAGGCATGATTGCTAATCGAGCTTCTTTTTTACTTAATTTTAATGGGCCTAGTGAAATTGTTGATGCAGCTTGTGCGAGTTCTTTATTGGCTATTCATCATGCAGTTCAATCCATTTATGCGGGCGATTGTGAGGTTGCTATTGCCGGCGGTGTTAACGCGATACTTTCACCTTCAGTCTATCTTGCGGCAAGTAAAGCGGGTATGTTGTCTCCTGATGGACATTGTAAAACATTTGATAAATCAGCAAATGGTTATGTTCGATCGGAAGGAGTAGGGGCTATTGTACTTAAGTCTTTAACACAAGCGATTAAAGATAACGATACGATTTATGCTGTTATTAAAGGCACCGCGTCTAATCATGGCGGGCATGCAAGTTCGCTAACCGCACCTAATCCTAATGCGCAATCAGATGCTATTGTTACGGCTTTCAGTCGCGCTAATATTCAGCCAGATACGATTTCCTATATTGAAACGCATGGAACAGGCACTTCGTTAGGCGATCCCATTGAAATCAATGGATTAAAAAAATCATTTAATATGTTATCCGAAATGTATGATATTCATTTATTAAAAAATTATTATTGTTATTTAGGCTCAGTTAAAACACATGTAGGGCATCTTGAATCTGCTGCCGGTATTGTCAGTGTGATCAAAGTATTATTATCATTAAAAATGAAAAAAATATTAGGAAATTTACATTTTAGTGAATTAAATCCGTATATAGATCTTGCCAATAGTCCTTTTATGATTGCTGATAAGACGAGAACATGGGAAAGATTACAGGATCAACTGGGCAATGAAATTCCAAGACGTTGCGGGATAAGTTCATTCGGATTTGGTGGCGCTAATGTTCATATGGTTCTTGAGGAATATGAAAATATTTTATATGATGCCATTACAAAACCTTATTATCTCATCACTCTCTCTGCTAAGAAATCTGCAGTATTAAAAAACAAAATAAAAAATTTGTACGATTGGCTGATAAAACAAAAATCTAATATCGATCTCATGTCATTAAGTTACACATTAAATATAGGCAGAAGCCATTTTGATCATCGCTGTGCAATAGTGTGCAGTTCTACACAAGAATTGTTAGATACTTTAACTGAAATAATGCATGAAAAACCGCGAGAAAACGCTGTTTTTTCAGTATCTACAGATAAATTAGTCAAGGGCTCGCTATATGATAAAGTCTATCGAGAAGCAATAGAAGACTCATATGGAACCAATGATAAAGTTTGTTATGAAAAATTATTATTAATCGCAGATTTATATGTAAAATCCTACCCCATAGAATGGCAAGCGTTATATAACAACATGAAAATAAAACGAATGGCTTCATTGCCGACTTACCCATTTTCAGACGAAAAATATTATATTCCTTGTCATGAAGCAAATGAAAAAGCGAAAGAAAAAACAACCATTGTTCAATCAGCAGATATCAATAAAATAACCATAGAGTATGTACGTAATATTTTTTCTGAAAAATTAAAAATCCCATTAGAAAAAATCACAATTGATGATACTTACGAAGTTTTTGGCGTTGATTCTATTATGGGTCTAGAAATTATTAATCAATTGGAAGTCGATTTAGGAGGAATCCCCAAAACATTATTATTTGAAAAAAATTGTATTACGGAATTATCCAATTATTTGCAAAACAAGCATCAATCCTCTTTAAGAAAATTTCTTTTAAATGAAGATAATATCAACGTCATGCCAATGTTGCGTGAGAATAAAATTCCCACCATTGTCAAAACACAAGAAAACAAGAGAGATGATATTGCTATTGTAGGTTTAAGCGGTATATATCCAATGGCAAATACTGTTTATGAGTTTTGGGAAAATTTACAATTGGCAAAAGACTGTATTACCGCAATTCCTTCTGATCGATGGAATTATTTAGATTATCCTGTGACAGAAGACAATAAAAATAAATATTACCAATGGGGAGGATTTATCGATGATGTTGATAAATTTGATCCATTATTTTTTAATATTGCTCCAAAAGACGCGGCTCTAATGGATCCGCAAGAAAGATTATTTATGCAAACAGCGTGGGCAACTTTGGAAGATGCAGGCTATACACGTGAACGTCTTAAAAGCGAAGTCGCAAATCAAGTAGGCGTTTTTGTTGGTGTTACTTACAATTTTTATCCGCTATTTATTGCTGAGGAATGGCATAAAGGTAATCGCATTCCACTGGATATTCAACTTTTCTCGATTGCTAATCGAGTTTCTTATTTTCTTGATTTTAATGGGCCTAGTTATATTATTGATACGGCTTGCTCATCTTCACTCGCGGCCATTCATCAAGCATGCGAAAGCATTTTACAAAATGAATGTCAGATGGCGATTGCGGGTGGCGTTAATTTATCATTGCATCCAGCAAAATATCATATGCTGGGCAGTTATCATTTTTTGTCAGAAGAGGGTCGTTGCAAGAGTTTTGGCGAAAACGGTTCTGGCTATGTGCCGGGTGAAGGTGTTGGTGCAGTATTGCTGATGCCTTTATCACGGGCAAAAGCTATAAATGCGCGAATTTATGCAATCATCAAAGGCAGTTCCATGAACCATGGTGGGAAAACCAGTGGTTATTCTGTTCCCAATCCTAATGCGCAGACAGAATTAATAAAAAATACCTTAAAAAAAGCCAATATGGATGCGCGTTCTATTTCCTATGTTGAAGCACATGGTACAGGTACTTCATTAGGAGATCCAATCGAAGTGCGTGGACTAGAGGAAGCATTTGCAGAATATACGGAAGACAAACAATTTTGCGCCCTAGGTTCTGTTAAATCGAATATTGGTCATTTAGAATCTGCAGCAGGGATTGCACAACTGACCAAAGTTATTCTGCAAATACAGCATGAAAAAATAGTACCATCATTGCATTCACAATCATTAAATTCATTTATTGATTTTAAAAAAACACCTTTTTATGTTAATCAAACATTGATTGATTGGAAACCAGTTAATTCAGAATATTTAAGAGCAGGTGTGAGCTCGTTTGGCGCTGGTGGTGCAAATGTGCATGTCATTATTGAAAATTTTGCAAGCGATAATAACGCATTAAATACCATTCCCAACGAAATGTATTTATTTGTACTTTCAGCGATGAACGATGACAGCTTAATCACTTACGTAAAACAATCATTACAATTTTTACAATCACAACAAAAATATTATGGGCTAAATACAGAAAATTGGCTGAGAAATATTTGTTTTACATTGCAAACAGGTCGTGAGGCTATGCCAAAAAGATTAGCCATATTGGTAAATTCATGGGTTGATTTAGTAGAAAAATTACAGTTAGCGATTGACAATATTGAACCATTTACTTGTGTCAATACAAATACGCATGATACTGAACTTGCTAAATTGAGAGACGCATGGCTGCTGGGTGAAAAAATCAAATGGGATGTACTCTATGAAAATCATCCAGCGCATTATGTGGGCTTTCCAACATATCCGTTTTTAAAAAGACGATGTTGGATAAGCCAACAACAATCAGTTGAAAAATTGCCGCAAAAAACTATACCGGATGATATTAGCGAATGGTTTTACCATACTCAATGGCAAAAAAATAATTTAGCAATAGAAGAAAACCGCAAAAACCATGATCATTATTGGTTGATTTTTATTAATGAAGATTCTGTTAATTCCTTTCGAGATAAATTTCCAAACGTTTCTTGTATTTTTTGTGTTGCGGGGGAGAGTTTAGCCAAAATATCAGCTAATTTATATAGCATTAATCCTAATACACCAGATGATTATCAACATTTTTTTTCAAGAATGAATGTAGAAAACAAGCATCCAATTACCGCGATTTTATATTTTTATGATTTTTCATATACAAACGATCCAGAAAAATATCCTAATTTGTTGTATTTGATCAAAGCGCTTATTCAGGCTGAATGGAATCATGAATTAATTTTTTCTTTGATTACCAAAAACAGTCAAGCGGTGATCGATAACGACCGAGTACAAGTAGATCAACATTATTTATGGTCGTTGTTAAGAATTTTTTCATCAGAAAATCCAAACCATCGTTCGCTATTGCTAGATTTTGATCATCAATTAACAGTAAACTCAATAGCAGAAATTTTCCTTAAAGAAATCATACAATTTAATATTTACGAAAATCATATCGCTTATAGAAATAATGAACGTTATGTTTTGCGCTTAGAGTCATTTTTTGCAAAATATCAACAAACAGTATGGCAAACGCCAACCGCAGCTTTAATTACTGGGGGTTTAGGTGCTTTAGGAAGTGAGGTCGCACTGTGGCTTGCAAACAAAGGCACAAAATATTTATTATTGACAGGCATGAGTCAATTACCACCTCGGTCACAATGGAATAAAAATTTAAATGCTATGGTAGCTGAAAAAATTGCTATTATTTTATCATTAGAACAGATAGGCGTTACAGTAGAATATAATGCTATTGATGTTTCTGATCAAAAAGCAATGGAAGAGTGTATTGCCCATACAGAGAAAAAATGGAACCAATCATTAACAGGTGTTTTCCACCTTGCTGGAACGACTACAGATAATATTACTTTACAAAATATGACACACGAATTTATTAAAAAAACCTTGGCCGCTAAAGTATTAGGTGCTTGGAATTTGCATGTTATTTTTAGTCATAAGAGGTTGCATTGTTTTGTGTTGTTTTCATCTATTTCGAGTTTACCGTATTTTGGTATTGGTGGTTTGAGTGCTTATGCTGTCCCCAATGAATTTTTAAATGGTTTAGCACTCTATCGAAGGCATCTTGACTTACCCGCAATCAGTATCGATTGGGCCGCTTGGTCTGAAAAAGGCATGAGTCATCGCTATCAACATGACGCATTTGTAGAAGCGATAGGTATGACGCCTATTACGATTAAATTGGGTATGGAATTACTGGATTATATTATGGATATGAATATAGCTGTGATTGCAATTTTTAAAATAAATTGGCGTCAGTTTTTCCAAGTCAATGCGGATGCTAAAAAATGGAAGTTTTTCGATAAATTTGTGGAAAAAAATTCTGTAGTCTCAGTGCAAGCAAAACCTTTGGTTTTGAATCAAAACAAAGTAGAAGAAACCGTAAAATCAATACTTGCCGCAGTATTAGAAATGAATATCACAGAGATTGATAATGCGACACTTTTTCAACAATACGGCATGGATTCTATACTGGGTATTCGTTTTACTACTCAATTAGGCAAGCCTTTTCCTGAAATTGTTTCGCCTATGGATTTATATCGTTATCCATCAGTGACTGCTTTGTCTCATTATATTTTATCTTGTTGTTCTGTCGAGGAAGATAACGATATTAAAATGCTCGAAAATTTATTAGAAAAAGAAATGGAAGGTATATTTTAAAAAGGAATAACAATGGAAGAATCAGAAACCCTAAAAAAGGCCTTACTTGCGATAAGAAAATTAAAAAAAATGCTAGAAGATAAGCCTACGTTAGATACACAACCTATCGCTATCGTAGGGCTTTCTTGTCGTGTTCCTATGGCTAATCATAAAAATGAATTTTGGAATTTATTAACCTCAGGCACGTGTGTGATAGGCGATTATCCAGACAACCGTTGGGAAAAAATTAAATTTGTTGAACGCAATCTTAGTAAAGATGATATCAAACAGTGTAAAGGGGGATATTTGTCTGCAATCGATGTTTTCGATGCGCAATTTTTTGGAATTACACCTCGTGAAGCACAGCGTTTAGATCCACAGCAACGGCTTTTGTTGGAAGTTTCTTATGAAGCATTAGAGGATGCAGGAATTTCTCTAGAACAATTGGCCGGATCAAATACGGGTGTTTTTACCAGTTTATACGGTAGCCAGTTAACTCATTTTCATGAGTTGGAAGATGATTTAGATGCACTGTATATTCCATCGGGTAATGCTGTCAGTATGGCGGCCAATCGATTGTCTTATTTATTTGATTTACATGGGCCTAGCCTTGTTGTAGATACCGCGTGTTCCTCTTCTTTGATCGGTTTACAATTAGCATGTTTACATATGCACACTAATTTATGTCATACAGCATTAGTCAATGCTGTGAATCTTAATATTTTGCCATCGATCAATCATTTATTATTAAAAGCAAAAATGCTTTCACCGAATGGTCAATGTAAAACATTTGATGAAGCTGCCAATGGTTATGTGCAAGGTGAGGGTGTGTGTGCGGTTGTATTAAAACCTTTAGATAAAGCGTTGGCAGATAATGATAGAATTTATGCATTGATTGCGGGTATAGGCGTGAACCAAGACGGAAAAACCAATGGACTGACTGCACCCAATGGCTTGCAACAAGAAATATTAATACGTTCAGTTTGTGAAAAATCAGGTATTAAGCCACAGCAGATTTCTTATGTCGATTGTCATGGTACTGGGACATTTTTAGGTGATCCTATCGAAGTGCAAGCATTAGGAGAAGCGATTGGCAAAAATCGCAGCAGAGATAATCCGTGTTGGATTAATTCATTGAAGACGAATATCGGTCATTTGGAACCTGCTGCAGGTTTGGCGAGTATTATTAAAATGTCCCTCGCACTTTATCATAAAAAAATATTACCTCACGCCAATTTTACAACCCCTAATCCACACATTCAGTTTGATCGTTATCATTTTTGTGTGCCACAGACGGTGATGGATTGGCCTAATATGACGTACCCGCGTTTTGCCAGTGTTAGCAGCTTTGGTTTTGGCGGAACTAATGCGCATTGTATTTTGCAAGAATATCAAGATACGACAGAAAAAAATCTGACAAGCGATGATGTATCTCATATTTTTACCATTTCAGCAAAAGACAAAACAACGCTGCAGGAAATAATAAAAAATTGGATAACGTTTTTAAAGAAGAATTCATTACTTTCTCTAACACAATTATGTTATAACACACAGCTCAGACGTTCACATTATTTTTGTCGTATTGCTATTATTACTCGCTCCATTGCTGAATTGATAGAAGTACTTGAAAGAATCCAAATTCTTTCTTGGGATAACGTGAGCGCTATTGAAAATGTCTTTGTGAATCTTGATAAAGAAATGCGCACATTTCCCCATGAAAATAATAGGAATCCTACCTCGGAAATGGCGAAAAATTATGTTAATAGGCAAGCTGTTGACTGGAAAAAAATTTATCTAGATAAAAAATACATGACATTAGATTTGCCAGCATATCCATGGCAACATGCTATCGAATATTGGCCAAAATTAAAAATTATGAGTCATCCGTCTATTGCTTATCCATTTAGACGATTGAAATTATTTTCACCCGTGATAGAAAATCAATTTGAGTTTGAATTTAGTACTAAAGTCATGCCGGAAATTCATGATTCGTTTAATTTTTTACATGCGGGTTATTATCTTGAAATGTTAGGGTATGCGACCGCTGTTATACACAATGCTAAGACTTTTGTTGCGGAAGATATTCATTTTACTTCACCTATTTATATACCAGACGGTACATCAGTAAAAGTGCAATTAATTTTTGAATATATTAACAATGAAAAATATTTATTTACTTTTTATAGTAGTACGGAGAGTCACACTTGGGTCAAACATGCGACAGGATATATATTATTTACGAATAAATCAAGTCATGCTTTATCCAAGGGCGAACTCATCAAAAAATGTGATTTTTCATCAGGAAATGCTGAAGAATTTGCACAGCGGGTATTAAGCATGGGCATGCCATTGGGCGATAGTATACGCTGGACTTCACAATATTGGAAAAATAATAATGAGATTTTCTGTGAATTTCGTGAGCCAAAAACGGCTGCCAAACGAGACGCGTTTTCGTTGATGATTCACCCAGGGATTATTGATGGATGTATTCAATCGCTATTCATGTTATTGCCTGAACATTTAATTAAACCATTTATTGCATCGCACATTAAAAAAATACATTTTTACGATATAAAAAATTATTCCATGTGTTTATATGCGGAGTTAATTAACATTCGAGAAAATGATGGCCAATATGATGGTAATTTTTATTTAATAGATCATGAGGGCAATATTATTTTTGAATGTGAAGGTCTAACAATGTCACAGTTAAATGAAAATGTGACATTAAGCGATAATAACATTAAAATTGATTTATCCTCTCTAACGCTAGAAGAAAAGAGAGCCAGTGTCATGGCTTTTTTATTAAAAAAAGCATCTCATTTGTTTGCAATGTTGCCAACCGATATTGATATTCATAAACCATTGCGTGAAATTGGTATCGATTCATTAATGGCTATTTCGTTTTCTGCAGACATCGAGTCAACGTTTGCTGTGACTTATCCTATGCAGAGTATTCTTTCAGGGCCTTCTTTAACTGAAATGATGACATTTATGCTAAATGACCAAAGTGCCGAGTCGATGACAACACACACAAATGTATGGTTAATGCGCCAAGCTAAAAATCCATCGCCGCCATATAAACTATTTTGTTTTCCTTATGGTGGTAGTGGTGCTTCTGTTTTTGCAGATTGGCATCATCATTTACCTGATGTTGAAATTTGTGCGTTGCAATTGCCGGGTCGTGAAAATCGCTTATCTGAGCCTTTAATTGATAATATTCAAGAAATCGTTGCTAATCTGTTAGATCAGATCAAGGAGATATTACATTCTCCTTTTGCTTTTTTTGGGCATAGTTTTGGCGCATTACTCGCATTTGAGTTAACACGTGCTCTGCGTCGTAAGCATTTGCCGTTACCACAACATCTTTTTGTATCAGCTTTTCCTGATCCTCGAATGCCTACAAAAAGTCTTGACCGTATTTTATCGCAATTAAGAAAATATCATATTGATTTATTTGATTTAGCAAATTCTTCTGTATTAAGCGATGAAACATTAGAAAAAGTGACGCATGTTTTTTCTGATAATGGCTTGGATGAAATAGCCAGTGTTTTCTTAAAAAAAGAAATGTTAAAAATTGTTTTACCCATTTTTATCGCAGATATGCATATTGTTAAAAGCTATGATTATTTTGATGCAGGGCCATTAGATATTGCCATGACAGTTCTTTCAGGGAATGAAGATGCTTGGGTGACATTAGAAGACCAATTAGGATGGGCTGGGCACACTAAAAAAGCCTGCTATTTTAACAGGTATGAGGGTAATCATTTATTTATTCGGGATGAAAAAGTAAAACGTGCGGTACTAGAATATATTTCCCGCACGTGGGTTACTGCAAACGTATCAAACGATGTTCCAAGTGAGTTGTGCACCAAAGACATCTGAGCTGGGGTGAGAATGCCCAATCACGGATGCAAGCGGTGTGACATAATTAATCGTGGTACGCCCAAAGAAATTATGCGCATAAGAAAGATCATAACCAATGCATTTATTTTGTTGATAATGGGTACCGATACCGACTAAGCGCATTTTCCCTGTTGGATCATTAGGTGCGCGATCACGTGCGTTGGAAGGGGCATTGAGAAATTGCACGCCGGCACGTAATATCCATTGATTATTCGGTGCAAAGTTAGCGCCCACTGCATAATCAAAAGTATCATGATATTGAAAAGGAATGATGACAGGAATAACACCTATCGGTGTCACGGTATTTTGCAATATTACTTGTTGCAATGTGCTCCAGTGCGTATAAAGCACAGAACCCATTAATGCCCAGCAACGATTTAAATCATGGTAAAGACTGGCTTGCGCGCGCGCTGGCAAAGTAATATTGATTTTTTGACTGGTTGTACGTATTTCAGAAATGGGTGTAAATAAAATGCTGTCGCCTGTTGTATGAAAAACAGATTGTGAATTGAAGCTAACGCCTACACGTGTGGATGGAATAAATTGGTATAAAACACCTGCGTGATAACCAACACCCCAGCCATTTAAATGATTTTGGCCTTCAAAATCAGGAATCGCAAGCGGTGGTCCAAACATATGATTGAGGGTAATCGTGATTCGCTGTACATCCAAGCCTATACCTACAGAAAACTGATCATTTATCTTGAAACCTGCACTAGGACTTAAGTCTAGATCAACGGCTTGTGTGCGTGTTGCAGCGTAACGGACAAGAGAAGTTTTGGCGTAATCTGTTCCTAATCCGAAGGGTACGTTTTCACTGAATCCTAGCACAATATTTTTGTTATTAAACACAGGGGCAGACAGATATAACATAGGTGCGAAACCGCCGGCTGAGCCATTGGTTTTGCCTGTCACACTAGCAACCGGTGTTGACGCTGTGCCTACAAAAGGCACGCTACCTTGCACACTAATGGCAGATGCAATAAATTGTGGATTAGTAATTCTGCTAAGGCCTGCTGGGTTCGTATAAGATGTGCTGGCGTCATTTGCATAAGCTGCCCAACCCGCATAAGTATTTCCTAATTCGGAGGCATTATAAAAAGGCAAACTGAAGTCAGAGGAAAAACTGTAAGGGGAAATACTAAGTGTTACCAGGGAAACACCCAATAATGAAAATAGTTTTCGCAAGCGTTTATTAATCATGTGTAAGTCCTTTTTATCTCATGAAGTTATGCTAGTATATTAAATACAATCCGTTATGTCTAGGATTAGCGTATTGATAAATCAGGATTTTTGGCAATGACCAGTGTTTTAAGTCTCACGGAAGAAGCTGAAATAGGTTACAAAGTTGAACTAGAGCTCAACAAATTTCAGCACAAAATGATTGTTTACGGCGGCATGTTAAATATGTTTGCTGGACTTATTATTGTTCTGACGCTGCATCATAAAACTTCTCTCACGACTTTGTTAATCTGGTATATGTTTCTTACGATTGCCAATCTTTTTAATTGGGGGTTTGTTTACAAAAATCGCCATATTAGGCCTAGTCAAACCATACTCTGGGAATTTGCTAAAAGAAATTATCATCTTGCCATGGTAATGCTTTGTTTAACGATGGGATGTATCGCGTTTCTTTATACTAATGATGATGCTCACTATCAACTTTATATTATTACGATTCTACAACTTTGTTTGGTTGGTTTTAGTTTTGGTACGGTGACTGATTATACGGCGTGTGTTATCGCTAATGTTTGTGTGGTATTACCTTATTTAAGTGTGCACTTGTATTCGGGATTTTATTCTATTTGGACGACGGGCAAGGACAGTAAATTAGACATTTCTTATTCCTTGAGTTTTGTTATATTACTGATATTTTTTCTAACGGCAATCTATATTGGCTACCGCTTAGTCACGCGATTTTTTAAATTAAGTTTTGAAAACGTTATTCTTAATCAAAAATTAGAAAATATTAACAAATTTTTAGAACAACGAGTGAAAGAACGCACTTTAGAATTAGAAAATTCTTTGAAATTAGTTACTTTCCAAGCTACTCATGATTTACTCACCAACTTACCTAATCAAAGGCTTCTGGTAAAATATATGAGTAGCGCTATTAAACTCGCAGAACAAAATCAAAGCGCATTCATGATTATTTTCTTGCATATTAATGAAATCGATAAAATTAATGATGGTCTTGGGCATGCGATTGGTGATTTGGTGATTAAAATAATTGCGCAACGTTTTCAAGACAAATTTCATCCTATGCCTTATGAAAGCACAAATTATATTGTTACGTTATCGCGCAAAGATGTATTTGTTATTTTGGTAGATTCAATCAAAGATGCGGAAAATATCGAACAATATGTTAAGCCAATCTTCAGTATTTTTGAAGAACCCATCGATGCAGAAAAACAATTAATTAAATTAACCGTCAGCCTTGGCATTAGTCTTTATCCAAAGGATGGAAAAAAAGTCAATGTGTTACTCATGAATGCAGATGCCGCTATGTGGCATGCAAGACAACATGGCGGTAATCATTATAATGTTTATAGAAATGAAATTAATGCGGATACTTCTAAACAATTAGAATTAGCAAGTGGCTTGCATTCTGCATTATTGAACACAGAGTTCATGTTGCATTACCAACCTTTTGTCAGTTTAGAAACCGGTGAAATTTGCGGGGCAGAAGCCTTGGTACGTTGGCAACATCCAGTGTTTGGTATGATTGCACCGGATAAATTTATTCCGTTGGCGGAAGCAAACGGTATTATTTTACCGTTAGGAGAATGGGTGTTACGTACGGCTTGTCATCAATTACAAGCGTGGCATGGATTAGGATTCCATTCTTTAAAAATAGCCGTTAATTTATCAGCAAGACAATTACTACAAAAAAATATTATACAAACTGTAACCGGTATTTTGGCTGAGAGTCATTTATCGCCCGAGTTTCTGGAATTGGAATTAACAGAGTCAGAAGCATTTAAGCGCGATATTATTCCTATTTTAAAACAACTTAAAACATTAGGGATCAGTTTATCGATTGATGATTTTGGCACAGGGTATTCTGGATTAAGTAATCTTAAATTAATTACCATTGATAAATTGAAAATTGATAAATCTTTCGTGCAAGATATTACTGCGAATGAACAGAGTAGAATCATTATTGCTAATACGATTAGCATGGCGAGAAAACTAAATATCACCGTGACGGCAGAAGGCATTGAAACATTGGAACAAGCACTCTTTTTGAAAGAACATCATTGTCATCTGTTACAAGGTTATTATTTTAGTCGACCGATATCGGCAGAGGCTTTTGGCGAATTATTGAAAAACCACGCGCATTTACAATTGACATCATCCTCATAAAAGGTTATTTTTGTAGCGTCTTCAGGGCGGGGCGAAATTCCCCACCGGCGGTATGTTTATTTTATAAACGAGCCCGCGAGCGCCTTTTTAAAGAGAAGGGTCAGCAGATTTGGTGAGAAACCAAGGCCGACGGTTACAGTCCGGATAAAAGAAGTCACAGCATTATTGCGCGTTCTATCGCCCTGAAAAATATATTTTTTGAGGGCACATCATGACCCACACAGAATACATGGATTTAGCATTAACCCTCGCTGAACAAGGGCGTTATACGGTGTCGCCCAATCCTATGGTTGGGTGTGTGATTGTGCGCGATCAAGCTATCGTTGGTCAGGGTTATCATTTAAAAGCCGGGCAACATCATGCAGAGATTAACGCATTAGCAATGGCGGGGCCGCTCGCTGAAAATGCGACTGCTTATGTTACCTTAGAGCCATGTTGTCATACCGGTAGAACACCACCTTGTGTTGATGCATTAATACGTGCAAAACTGAAAAAAATTTATGTCGCTTGTCTCGATCCTAATCCGTTAATGTCTGGAAAAACTGTTGCCGCATTACGTACAGCAGGCATTGAAGTTGAAGTGGGTATTTTAGAAGAAAAAGCAAAACAGTTAAATCAAATATTTTTTCATTATATCACACAAAAAAAACCTTATGTTATCGCTAAATGGGCGATGTCTTTAGATGGAAAAATGACGGTGAATGCTGAAGATAGCCCTATTATTTCAGGTCAATCATCGCATCAACATTCTCATCAGTTACGTAGAGCGGTTGATGCTATTTTAATTGGCGCTAACACAGCACGCATCGATAATCCAACACTCACCGCAAGATTATTTAATCATGATTCTGCTACTGATAAACAACCGTTGCGTATCGTGTTGACTAGTCAAGGACAACTACCCAATACACTCACGTTATTGACAGATGCTTATAAAACACTGTTAGTGACCACAGAAACAATTCCGCAAAACCGCATCAAACAATGGTCAGCGGAAACCGTAGAAATTTTACAAATCCCCTATATACGTCGTCCCGCGGTTTGTCCGCGGGATCCAGTGAATTATGCAACAATGCCTAAAAAAACGGGACATGTCGATTTACCTCATTTATTAAATGAATTAGGCGCTCGCCAACTGACTAGTTTATTGGTTGAAGGCGGTAGAACAGTGCTTGAAAGTTTTTTTGCAGAAAATTTAGTGAACCAAATTCATGTCTATCTTGCACCTGTTATTATTGGATCAGCTATGAAATATACCTTGCCCCATATGTCATTTAGTGCATTAGATCAAGATTGTCATCTTGTTTCTCACTGCCAGCAGGTGGCTTATGTTTAGCGGTATTGTAGAGACAATAGGTATTCTTTGTGGATTGCGTTGGCATGAAGATTGTTTGGTGTTGACTATCCTACCGAAAATAATGTTTCAAGATATTATGGTGGGCGATAGCATTGCTGTGAATGGTGTTTGTTTAACGGTGACTGCTTTATTTGAAAATACCATGGAATTTCACGTTGTTCCTGAAACATTACGCTTAACCTGTTTTTCAGAACTTGTGTTAAACAGTGAAGTGAATTTAGAAAGATCGCTAGAAGCCAATGCTCGTATCGGCGGTCATTATGTGCAAGGACATGTCGATGGTATTGGGGAGATCATTGCACTACAACAAGATGGGAAGGGCGCTTTATTAGTTACCATGACTGTGCCCAGTACAATGACAAAATACATCGTAAAAAAAGGCTATATCACTATCGATGGCATGAGTATTACCGTTGTTGATGTAAAAGATGACAAAGTGACAGTGACTTTTATTCCACACACGCAACAAGTGACTTGCGTTAAACATTATCAAATCGGCAGCAAAATAAATATTGAAGTAGATATTTTAGGAAAATATGTTGAAAAATTTCTTGAGGCGAGCAAACCATGATAAAAAATAATATTTTAAATTCAGTCGTAGCAAATTTGCCTACGTTACATTACGGTGATTTTGAAGTCACCGCAATTAAAGAAATAGAAAATGGCAAAGAACATTTAATCATTAGCAAATTACCATTAGATAATACCAAGCCTTGTTTAGTAAGAATTCATTCTTCTTGCATGACGGGCGATATTTTTGGATCATTGCGTTGTGATTGTCGTGAGCAATTACATTATTCTTTGAATCGTTTACAAGAAGAAGGCGGGATTTTAATTTATCTTAATCAAGAAGGCCGTGGTATTGGTATTTTTAATAAAATCCAAGCATATGCGTTACAAGAGCAAGGGTTTGACACAGTCAAAGCCAATGAACAATTAGGTCTTCCAGTGGATTCTCGTGAATATTTGATTGCGGCGGATATTCTTAGGCAGCGCGGCATTATGCATTTCCGTTTATTGACGAATAATCCACATAAAGTTTCTGGTCTTTCCACTGTCGGCGAATTTACTATTGCACAGGAAGCCATGCCGGTTTTTTTAAACGCACATAATAAACAGTATTTGAAAACTAAAAAAGATAAATTGAATCATCAATTTTAAATTGAGAGTGAATATGATAGCAAGAAATAAGAATATAGTGATAACAGGAGGAAACAATGGTCTTGGAAAAGCCATTGCTTTGCAACTTGCTGAAGAAAAAAATAATATTTTCTTTACCTATTGTTCTGATGATAAATCTGCAACTGAAACAGTGAGAGAAATAAGTAAACTAGGTGTACGAGTAAAAGCACTCAAAGTTAATTTTTTAAATGAGGCTTCTGTTAAACTGCTTGTGGAAAAAAGTTACGAGTTTTTTGATGGGGAGGTAGATGTATTGGTAAATAATGCAGGCATTATATGCAGAAAACCTTTATTTGAAATTACCGAAAAAGATTGGGATGATACACATAATGTGAATACGAAAACGCCTTTTTTCTTACTACAACAGTTTGGTAAAAAAATGCAAGAAAAACAATTACAAAGAATTCAAAAAGCTTATAAAGAAAAAGGGATAGAAATAACTGATAAGCTTTTAAATTCATCTGCCAAATTGAGTTTATTAGCAGATTACTGTATTGTTTTCATCACATCTATTAGTAGGAATGTATTTACAGGTCTACTTCCTTATGAAGTCAGTAAAGCGGGAACGCATGGAATTGTTGGCGCAGCAGCTTCTGATCCATCTCTATCTTATTTTCAAATTCGAGTCAATGAAGTGGCTCCAGGTTTGATTGCGACGAATTTGAATAAACACATATGGATGCATCAACCAAACTTATGGCAACAACGGGCTAGTAGTATTCCATTAGGTTTTACTGGCGAACCTGCGGATGTTGCGAAAGCTGTATCAAGTATTATAGGTAATAAATGGATGAATGGTACTACAATGACAGTTGATGGTGGTCGATCACATAATTTTATAGGCTCTGATTTAAAGCAACAGGTTCCTGTTTTAAGATCTAAACTTTAATGAATTTTTAAATATTACATTCAAATCTGTTCCCTTTGAAAAAGGGGGATTTATCAAATAAGCGCATAGGATGCATCAACTTTTTGTAGGAGATTTCAGGTATTTTTTGTAAGACATCACGCACATTATTTTCTCCTCTTTGCTAATAGATTGAATTGATTACAAGAATTATTAAATAAACCTGTTTCTCCGAATTTTCCAAAATAATCATTGTTTTTCAAAATGCTATACTTTAGTTTATAATTTCACACTGACCCACCACCCCAGCTCACTACTTAGCCAAGAGGTATACACGGATGATAACGACTAGGCTCTATGATGAAAAATCTTCAACCGCTGTTATTACAGCAGTAACACATGCGGCTACTGCAACAACAAGTACTGCTGTGTCTATGCTCCCTGTTACAGTGACCACTGTATCAGGACAATCAGGAATCCTTATTGAAGTCCCAGAAAGCAATCAAAAACAAACGTTGAATGCCTCTTCGCTAGACGCATGGCGCGAAGAAATGCGATCTCTTATCACCGATGCTATTGAGGAATGGGACGAGGGAAGATTATCTATATTACTAGGGCCCGATATATATTCCGCGCAAAGTGTTTATCACGAAAAAAATCTTTTCAAAAAATACCAACAAAACACCAGCCAATTCATCGAATCATTCTACCAATATGCAACCCATCTTGTATCTGTGATCCAACAACGTTTAAAAACAGAAAGTGTACTTTCTCTTTATGAAAAAGAAACCATTCCCTTTCGCCAAGCAGAAGTCACGAAATTTCATCAAGCAAAACAACGTGGCGAAAGAAATGCCGCACGCACCCCGCATTTCGATATGATTAGGGCCCAACTTGAACGTAAGTTGGATGCATTATTGATAAAAAACCCTAAAGATGCAGAAGATGCGAGTGAAATCCAAAGTCTTAAAAAACAAATCAAAAATCTAAAAAGTGAAAATTCTTTCACGCCAGGATTATTGGTAAAGTTGACAGAAGACAAATTTGCAATGGCGGCGAAAGGTACCCAAACAAGTATTGATGAATTCAAATCGATCAAAGAAGAATACCATGCCCTCATTAAAAGCTCAGAAGCAAAAGACATTGTCACTGCATGGACGGGTTTATATGAAAAAATGAAACCCTCTTTCGACCAGCTTGAAGCCGCTGCAGAAATTCGCGATAAAATTTCTTTGACATTAAAGCCTGTCAAGTTTGCAAATACCAGCCCCTTGTATCATCATGTTAAGACTTCTTTAGAAGCAGCAAACCAAAGATGCATTGAGGGCTTAATGCAAAATCTTGCGGATGATATTGAGACCATACGCAAACAAAAGGAACTGACCAACGACGGCATCAAACGCCGTTTCACCGAACCCTTAAGTCAAGTATACAAGGCAAAATTAAATGATTTGACAGGTTTTTTTGAATCACTTCTCGCAAAATGTGCGAGCTATGAAGACTTAGAAAAATTACCCGCATTATTACAAAAACAAAAACAAGACATCCAAGCAAAATTAAATTTATTGCAAAGCAATACTGAACAGAGTAAACATCAGGAAACAAATAAAACAAGCCTCAAAAATACTGATCACAAAGAAACGGCAAAACCATTAGGATTAGAAGAAGAAAAAACGCTTATCACCGAAACATATCGCAAAAAAGCCATCGAATGGCTGAATGAAAAAGGCAATATAAAGCTGTTTAAAAGAGACATAGGTGATCCAGTCGCATTTGTCGATAAAATTATCCAGAACGGTATTGGTGCTACCCGACTCGATGTCATCAGAGACAAAGAGGGCAATACGTTAATGCATGCCGCTATGCATGCTTATCATGAAGCACAAAAGCAAATGGTAAAGCGTGGCTGTAAAGATCCACAACTGGAACCCGCATTTCATAGAATCCTAGCCAATCTCGAAGCCCGAGGTGCTTCTGTATTTACCGCAAATAATAATCACCAAACAGCCAATGAATATGCCATGGATATGCCTGGCACAGGTGATCATAAGCCTAATGAAAGAATGACACAGCAAATCAATGGACGATTCATAGAAACTCGGCGAGAAATTTCAGCCAAAGATACTGCTTACCACAAATTTATCACTTGGCCATCGATGACAGAGATTATTGAATCTATCCGCACTTATACGCCGTTGGCTCGTGAAATCAAAGCTAAAATTCACGCTTATAGTCAGTCAAATGGTAAGAAAATAAAAGAATGGACCCTCTGGGATTCTTTAATATTTAGTAGGGTTATTGTTGAGCAAGACAGATTAAATGAAGTTGCAACGATTGCAAAGTTTTTACAAATGGCAGGACGTTTATCTTCTGACCTATTAGTAGCAGATGCTATCCGACAATTAAACGCACAAGCAAGATGTGGTATTTCACAAGGTTCAACACTTTTCACAGAGTTGCTTAAGATTTTGGAAAACCCTGATTTGATTGGTTTAAAATTTACGGTGGAGCAGTTGAAAGAGCTGGAGATTCAAGATCAGTTCGAAAAAGGTGATGCAAAAACAGCGGCTGCGGAAGCAAAAGCTGAAAGAGCGATGGCAGAAGCCAGAGATGCTAAAGCAATAGCTGATCAATTCAAAGCAGATAGGGACTATTTACTTCAGGCAGTTGGAGCTTTATTACGCTCGCAAATTGAACCAAATAATCCGCAAATCACGGCTCAATTGAAGAGACTTAGCATTTTCTCTTCATCTCTGACAATTACTATGATTGACAGCGGTACTATTTCGGCTAATACTAACAATGCTGGAAGCACCGCAACAACAGCTTCGCAAACTCCCGCTGTTGGAACCCCACTTACATGATACTACTACTTCTATGAACAGGAATGGTTTATGACGACACAAGCACAACCTGAAGCATGGCGCGAGCTGATACGCCAACACCAATTGTTTCAACAATTCCTGACAGAGCGCACAATCGGTTTTTGGTGGTGGAAGAAGACGTTGGCCGATTATGCAGAACGAGCAGCCTGGAATATTCGTACTGTTGATGATAGAGTCCAAGCGTATAATAAATCTTGGATCTGGTGGTGGACTTGGTTGTCTACGGATATACGTATTCAAAAAGAATGGTTAGCCTATCAGAAATGCGAAGCACACTTTGCTAAAATCATTCCGACATGTTTTACCATAGAAAAACTAAACGAAAAAGAAATGCCAACCGAAGCTCACACCCATTTTACAACGTTAAAAGCAGAAGCATTGACTGCTTTACAAAATGAACCTTATGCAAGAGAATTACCTAGCACTTTCCAAATACTTTTTAACAGCGTTGCTAATGTTGTTAAAAGCCTATGGCAACGTATCACCCAATTTGCATCTTCCAATTCTACTAAAGATAGCAACACAGAAGCAGGAAATTCTAAAGCGGACAAAAAACAAGAAACCAAAGCTGAAGCCGGTGTAGTGCTTAATTTTACAGAAAGTTATGATTTATTACATTGCTGTGGCGTGATGGGAATTACCTGGGACAAAACCAGTTCACTCACGATTACCCAAGACATGATTGAATCAAGTTTCAAAAAAGGGATGATGAAATTACATCCTGATAAAGTGACGCCAGGTATTTTATTGGATACAAACTATGTTCGCTATCCACAAAAACTACGAGATAAACACAATGAAAACCATAAAGAGTTTAAAGAAGCCCGTGACAAGTGTATTGAACTATTAACAAGAGAAAAAAAATCACTGATTGTTCCCTATGTTACATTGAGTCAAGATCAGCGCACAGTATTAAGTAGTGCATACGAATATTCACTAAAGTATGTAGAATACAATAGAACACAAGCACCTGATCAAATAAAAAAACAAGACGAATTAAATCGCGAAAAAGCAGACATAGAAGAAAAGCGCACTGTGCTTTCAACTAACAAAGTATCTACTTCAGTATTAGCAAGCGAATATAGCACAGCAATAACACAATACGATAAAAGATGCGGTGATCTCAAAGTAGAAGAAGAAAAACAATTAAAACTCTTCAAAGAAATTCCTGACAATTTAAGAACGCTGCATGGCATACATTATTGCGGAAGCAATAATGTTATCCGCAAGATACGCAGTAACATTTTCTCTTTAGAAAGCAAGCTAGAAGAGATTCCTGTGTTATCAACAAATGTGATTAAGCCTGGCGAAGAGAAAATCTTTGAAGAAAAACTGAAAGAGACTAAAGCATATGTTGCAGCTGTAAAGGCAGATACTGCAGAAATAAATCGTCTTAGCGCAGAAGCGAGTCGCCTTAGCGCATCTGCGAAAGGAGAGGCTGAAAAGACTATAATAAATAACCAACTTATACATCAGGTAGTTGGAAATCTGCTAAGATCCAGAGCTATTCAAACCGATCCGACTTTGGTTGCTCAACTGACAAATTTTAATATGTTTTCTTCTTTACCTCCTGTAGTAGTTACCGGAATTGATAACAGCACGAATTCAACTAATGCTAATGCAGTCAATAATACTGCAGCAACTTCCTCTTCAAGTGCTGCTTCTGAAACCCCGCTCAATAGTACTTCTGTTCCTGTGAACAGGAATGGCTTATGACGACACAAGCATAACCCGAAGCTTAGCGAGAGTTGATAAACCCCCCCGGGGTATTTATCAAACTATATGCGTAGCACACACAAACAGTCCCTTCTCCCCTTGCGGGAGAACCCCTGCTAGGAGCACGCGGGGGCGGCGGATAAGGGGTGCTCTTGTCTCACCTAGTAACCGTGTTTTTTTAACGTATTTGTGCAGCCATACTGTTTAAAACAAGATATAATAAGCACCTTAAATTCGTGGGTTTTTTCATTTACAAGGAGAAGTACAGTATGACAACATATTTAAAAGCAGGTATTTTAGGTGGTTTAGTATTGTTTTTTTGGGGATATGTTTCCTGGATGTATCTGCCATGGCATAGTATGACATTACATCGATTTACCGATGAGAAAGCAGTTAGTCAAGTGATTCAAGCCAATGCTCCTCACTCGGGCGTTTATCTTTCACCTATGTCAGCTATTTCTGCAACGACGCAATCTGCGCAACCACAACCTATGCTCTTTGTTTCCGCGCATTTACAAGGCATGTCTTCCATGGTGCAAGCGATGATGGTGAGTATATTAATCCAATTTTTCTCGGCAATATTAGTTGCCTGGATGTTGTGCCGTACTAAATTAAGTTATTTAGGACGTTTAGGGTTTGTTGAAGTATTTGCTTTGACTGTAGGCATTGTGGCTTATTTACCCGGCTGGAATTGGTTTAAAATTGATACATTATATACCTTAGTCAATATGGCTGATCTTTTGGTTGGCTGGTTTTTGGCAGGATTATTGTTAGCTTGGATTTGCAAATGCAAAGAAGTGGCTTAATTCAGACTTTCTAAGTAAAATAACCTCTCATCAAGAAAGGCTTTGTTGTGAATCCGTCGTCCCGCGGCTTGTCCGCGGGATCCAGAAAACATTCGTCATTCCCGCATGTTTTTAGCGGGGATCTCCTGCTTATTGAGATTCTTGCTAAGCTGGAGATTCCCGCTAGGAGCATGCGGGATGACGCATACCAGAGAAATTATGCAACAACATCCATCAAGAGATAGTTATTTTTAAGAGGAATCAGTACATGAAAGATATTTTTTCTCATATCATAAAAGTTTCATCTCAATATTCCGCACACCATACCCGTTTAAACGCAGCGTATTTAGATACACCATTAGGGCCCATGATTGCGATCGCTGATGAAACTGCATTGTATCTTTTAGAATTTATGGATAGAAAAGCATTCGAACAAAAAATAATTCGGTTCCTACAAAAAACGAAATCTAAATTGATAACCGAAATAACAAAGCCAATCGGTTCTATTCGTGAAGAATTAATAAATTATTTTAATGGCACATTAAAAAATTTCAAAACACCGATTCATTATTTAGGTTCCCCTTTCCAACAAAAAGTTTGGCAAGCACTCACAAAAATCTCCTACGGCAAAACAAAATCCTATCTACAACTCGCAGAAACCATAGGGAAACCCACCGCATTCCGCGCAGTGGCGCAAGCCAACAGCACCAATCCACTCGCCATCATTGTCCCTTGCCATCGTGTTATCAATGCCAATGGCAACCTAGGTGGCTACGCCGCAGGCATCATCCGCAAAAAATGGCTACTCGAACACGAAGCAAAAATTTAATAGAGGACCAAGCATTCGCCCAATGGCAAAAGGCTTACACGAAATACAGATTATTCGCACAATTTTTGAGGAAATAATCACCATCCACATAAAAACATTCATCGTAATCACATATAATCGTGTTACAAGATAACATCTAACCATAATTTGTGTTACAATTTCGCTACATTATCTATCTCTTACCGTCTTTGGGAGGAATGATATGCAAAGTAATGTGCATGATGACAAATCAGCAACGCCTGCAGTCAATATTTGTGATGTTAAAAAAGAACCTACTCTGCAAAATAACTCTATATCTATTGC
>LSTE01000012.1 GCA_001644445.1 Gammaproteobacteria bacterium SCGC AG-212-F23 | reverse complement strand
GCCGTTGCTCCCAAGTGAGATGTTTATTCTCGGGTGCCACTGCCATAGGCGTTGTTGCGCATCCTGTCAATAAAAGTAAAACAAACACTAGATTAAAACAGATTAATTGAGTTAAAAAACGCTTCCTGTGCATAGATTGCTCCATTCTCTTTTTCATAGGGTATCATATTTTGTGAATGAATAGATGTTTTTTCAAATAATTTGACATAAAATAGCCCTTTTTTACTGTTGCTAAAACCTATGTCGATTTTCGTCTGTGGCATCAATCACAAAACCGCACCGCTTGCCTTGCGGGAAAAAGTTATTTTTGTGAATGATAAGCTAGTACTTTATCTTCAAGATTTGTTGCAGCAAGAACAAATTCAGGAAGCAGTCTTGCTCTCGACTTGTAATCGCTCTGAACTTTATTGCGAAGCTGATAATGCAGAAAAAGTCATGCAATGGTTTTGTCGACAGCAGCTTGTTGCAACGCAAACATTACTACCGCATTTGTATATTCACCAAGATCAGGAAGCTATAGAGCATATCATGTGTGTGGCTTCTGGATTGGATTCTATGGTGTTGGGAGAGTCGGAAATTTTAGGTCAAATGAAAAACGCTTTTTCTGAAAGCTGTGCTGCGGGCAGTGTAGGAACTTTGTTTAATCGTTTATTTCAACAAGTGTTTTCTGTGGCAAAGGAAATTCGACATGCAACGGCGATTGGCGCATGTCCTGTTTCTATTTCTTCTGCTGCAGTTAATTTTATCAAAGAAAATTATCGTGAAGAATTAAAAACTGCTACTTGCTTATTGGTTGGATCAGGTGATGCCGCGCGTTTAACACTGCGCCATTTAAAAAATCTTACTCCTAAAAAAATCTTAATTGCAAGCCGCAATGCAGAGCAAACAAAATTTTTAACGCAAGATGATAATGTTGATGCATTACCGCTTGAAAAAATTTCAACAGCACTTCTTGAGACTGATATTATTATTTCTGCGACAGGCAGTTTAGTACCAGTCATCACTAAATCAATGTTATTACAACGTGCGAGACCACTTTTTATTGTTGATATTGCGGTGCCAAGAGATGTAGAAGAAGCAGTCGCAGAAATTCCTAGAATACAATTATTTTCTATTGATGATCTAAAAGTTTCAATTCAGAAAAATTTACAAGGCCGTGAACACGCAGCCAAAAAAGCTAGGGAAATGATTACACAGAAAATCCAAGATTTTATGCTGTTTTTACATTCACATCGCACCACTTCCATGGCAATACGCGCTTACCGCAAACACATTGAAGATGTTTGCCAAAATGAATTGGTAAAATCAATGCGTAAATTAAAACGTGGGGATAATGCGGAACAAGTATTGGCAAATTTTGCATTAGCAATGACCAATAAATTATTACATGCGCCTAGCGTACAGTTACGCCAAGCAAGTGCCGAAGGTCGCTTTGAAATATTAGCTTTGGCGCAGCAATTATTGGCGATTCCATTGCCTGAGGCTCCCTCTGTATGAAACCTTCTATCGCGCGAAAACTACAAACACTTGTCGAACGACATGAAGAACTAAGTGTTTTATTATCAGAGCCTGAAGTGATTGCAAATCAAGATCGATTTCGTGAATACTCAAAAGAATATGCGCAACTTGAAGCAATAGTCACAACTTTTCAAGAATATCAGCAGTGTTTGCTCACGATGGAAAATGCAAAAGAATTAATGCAAGATACTGATCCCGAAATGCAACAAATGGCAAAACAAGAATTAAAAACAGCGAATGAACAACAAGAAACGCTAACACAATCTTTGCAAGTTCTTTTGCTACCTAAAGACCCATTTGATGATAACAATATCTTTTTGGAAATACGAGCCGGTGCAGGCGGCGATGAAGCAGCTATTTTTGCTGGTGATTTATATCGTATGTATACGCGTTATGCGGAATCACAACGTTGGCAAGTTGAATTAATCAGTGCAAGTCAGGGTGAGCATGGCGGTTATAAAGAAATTATAGTACGTATTATTGGCCAAGGCGCTTATTCTCGTTTTAAATTTGAATCTGGCGTGCATCGTGTGCAACGTGTACCCGCGACGGAAGCGCAAGGGCGCATTCACACGTCCACTTGCACGGTTGCAGTATTGCCTGAGGTTGATGAAATTGAATCTATCTCGATTAATTCTGCGGATTTGCGTATTGATACTTTCCGTGCATCGGGCGCAGGCGGACAACACGTTAATAAAACCGATTCTGCAATTCGTATCACCCATATTCCAACGGGAACAGTCGTGGAATGTCAGGATGAGCGTTCACAACATAAAAATCGTGCGAAAGCGATGGCTTTATTGCAGGCTAGGTTACTTGCTGAAGAGCAACGTAAGCAACGTCAACAAGAAGCGGATACGCGTAGAGATTTAGTTGGCACGGGTGATCGTTCAGAACGTATTCGTACATACAATTTTCCGCAGGGCAGGTTAACAGATCATAGAATTAATCTTACGTTATATCAATTACCTGACATTATGGAAGGTGATATTCAACCAGTGATTGACGCCTTAATTCATGAACATCAAGCAGATTTATTGTCTGCCATCGGAGAATAATGTCGCAAACGATTCAAACTTTATTACAAACCGCGAGTACGAGTTTAATGCCGGCCAGTGAAACGCCGCGTCTGGATGCAGAATTGTTATTGACGTATG
>LSTE01000011.1 GCA_001644445.1 Gammaproteobacteria bacterium SCGC AG-212-F23 | reverse complement strand
TCAGTGTAAATTACAGAATTTTTCATTCCTCTAACAGCTTGAACAAATTGTTTCATATCACCCACCTACTCTCTATTATTTAACTTAATATTAAAGACCCATAAATTTCAAGTGGGTTTTTATATTAAGTTAAATTCATTGTAATTTCTTACCGGGGGCTGGGAGTTCGAATCTCTCCGGGCGCGCCATTTTATTAAGCTGAGATAAAAAGATCTAAAAGCGGTGCTTGTTAATTTTTTTGAACAAATCTTAGATTTTTCGTGAGTGAAAACCCCTAAATAGCCTGGTGTTAGTGATCGACTGATTAAACGTAATCTCCAATATTCCCTAGAAACATAGAGTGAGATGATGAGTGTCCCCCCGTTGGAAAATTGGTGACAAACACCAAGAAGTACTTGTTTTTTAACTGACTATAAATAGGAGAATGCAGCCATGGAGGCATATAAACGCGTTTTACTGTTAACAAATTCTACAAATGAAACTGAAATTGCACTTATTAAAACAGTGTTTGAGCATGCAAAACATCACGGCATGCCCATCCAATTAAATCTAGTCCATGTGATACCCCATTTACCGAGCTGCTATTTTAATATTCCTTCGATGGTAGCGATTGCTGAACGTTACTACGAGGAAGCTAAAAGAGCATTGACTGTTATTGCTCAAGAACTCAATGTTCCTCAGCATCATCAATGGCTTGTAACCGGCCGTATTAAAACAGAAACCTTGCATCTTGCGCATAAACTCAATGCACAGTTTATTTTAGCCGGCAGCACTATCATTAAAGAATTACACCCAACACCGCCAAAAGAAACACAAACCCTGCATATACAAAATATAAGCAGCGTGGCATCGATTTAAGTAAATCGATTTAAGTAAATCGATTTGAGTAAAAAGATTCTCCTCGATAGTAAGTTTGTTTGTTTTGCTCCGACGTTCTCACTCTCTATCACGTGCCGATAGAGGGTGAGCTTTTTTTTTCACCTATTTCGCGGTATAGTCGGTTCCATTAATGATTTTTATGGAGCCTGCTTATGTCCCAACACAATGCATTATATGCTCAATCCGGCGGTGTTACCTCTGTAATCAATGCCTCCGCTTGTGGTCTTATTCAAACAGCAAGACAGCACACTGATAAAATTCACAAAGTATTTGCTGCACGCAATGGCATTATTGGCGCTCTCACCGAAGATTTGATTGATACTTCATTTGAATCAGATAGCGATATTGCAGCATTACGTTACACACCTGCAGGTGCATTTGGTTCTTGTCGTCACAAATTAGGCTCTTTCGAAAAACACCGCGCACAATACGAACGCTTGATTGAAGTTTTTGCTGCGCATAACATTCGTTACTTTTTTTATAATGGTGGCGGTGATTCACAAGATACGGCTTACAAAGTTTCACAAATCAGTCAAACATTAAAATACCCTATCACTGCCATTGGTATTCCAAAAACCATTGATAATGATTTACCTTTCACAGATAACTCACCTGGTTTTGGTTCTGTTGCAAAATATGTTGCAGTGTCTATCCGCGAGGCAGGACTCGATGTTGCATCCATGGCGTTAACATCAACCAAAATTTTTGTGTTAGAAGTGATGGGACGTCACACCGGTTGGATCGCTGCAGCAAGTGGCTTGGCTCACGAGAAAGAAGGCGATGCACCGCATATTATTTTATTTCCTGAAATTGCATTCAATGCTGAAAAATTCCTAGAACGCGTACAACAATGCGTAAAAAAATTCGGATATTGCGCAATTGTAGCATCCGAAGGTATTCATAATGCCGATGGTTCTTTTATTTCTGAATCAGGATTAGTGGATGCTTTTGGTCATAAACAATTAGGTGGTGTTGCACCTGTCATTGCTAATTTAATCAAAGAAAAATTAGGATATAAATATCACTGGGCATTAGCTGATTATCTACAACGTGCTGCAAGACATATCGCCTCTAAAGTAGACGTAGAACAATCGTACGCACTAGGTAAAGCAGCTGTCGAACTCGCACTCGCCGGTAAAAATGCCATCATGCCTATTATCGTCCGTGATTCGAATCAACCTTATCGTTGGAGCATTGGTGAAGCACCTTTGGAAAAAGTCGCCAACGTCGAAGTTAAAATGCCAAGAGAATATATCACCGAAGATGGCTTCGGTATCACGCCAGCTGGCAGAGAATATTTATTACCTTTAATTCAAGGCGAAGATTATCCGCCGTTTCATCATGGTTTGCCGCAATATGTGCAATTGAAAAATAAAGCTGTTGCGAAAAAATTAGAAACTTCTTTTCAGGTATAAAATCCCCCTTTTACAAATAATTCATTTGACTCCGTCGTCCCGCGGCTTGTCCGCGGGATCCAGAAATTACTCGTCATTCCCGCATGCTCCTAGCGGGAATCTCCTGCTTATTGAGATTTGTGCTAAGCAGGAGATCCCCGCTAAAAACGTGCGGGGATGACGACTGTGTACTGGATCCCGCGGACAAGCCGCGGGACGACGTATATCATCCGAGGAATTATGCAATAACTTCAAACAAGAAATTGAAGAAAATCATGCGGTTATGAAACACCCATAGCCATGTTTATTTTTTAAACATATTATGTTATCATGACCCTCTAATAAGTATTCAACGAGGACGTTGCGCCATGACTGCAACACGCGTGAAAATTCTAGAAGATTTAAAAAAAGAAGATCATATCCTTTCTACCACAGAAGAAATCATCATCGCTATCGCTACCAAAGAACACCGTAGGAAAACACGTGATCAGCGCGGCAAAGGTATA
>LSTE01000010.1 GCA_001644445.1 Gammaproteobacteria bacterium SCGC AG-212-F23 | reverse complement strand
GTTTAACAAACACTGGAAAACCTAGGGTTTTAATGATTTTTTCACAGAATGTTTTAGCGTGTTTTTCCCATTCACCGCGTTTAATCACAACATAAGAAGGCACACGTAATCCTGCATTATGAATTAAACGTTTAGAAACATCTTTATCCATGCCCATCGCAGAAGAAAGTACGCCACAACCTACATAAGGCACATCGGCTAATTCTAATAACCCTTGCACGGTACCGTCTTCGCACAAAGTACCGTGAATCACAGGAAAAATAACATCGAAGACACGTTCTGTGGATTTCGCTGAAAATACTTTAGAGGCTTGCACGTGTTGCACATGTTTACCAATGGCATTCGGTTTAAATAACATGCGATCGGCGGCTTGCGGCAAGGTATGCGTTTCATCTCCTAAAAACCATACGCCTTGTTTATCAATGCCTACAGGCACTACTTCAAACCGTGAACGATCTAAATATTCAATTACGTTTTTGGCAGACATGAGTGACACTTCATGCTCACCTGAGCGACCACCGTATAGCACTGCAACACGGGTTTTATTAGGAGAACTCACACGAAAATACCTCTAAAAAAGTTTCAGAAACTATACCGTATATGATGAAAATTCGCTAGTATTGATACAACTAATGCAAAAAATCATTCGGCCAAAGACTAAAGCTCAATAGCTCAGACATGATTGCTTGCATTAAATGGTCCCCTCTCCCGCCGCTAGCTATCATGAAATAAAATGAACTCCACAGCGGGAGAGGGTTAGGGAGAGGGAAAATCGACAATTGCAAAAAATAGTTTGGCTATCGTTTACCCTCACCCCGACCCTCTCCCGCTGTGAAAATATTTTGTTTTTCAATGTGATAGCGGCGGGAGAGGGAGGATTAACATAGTAGATTCTTTTTAAAGAGGTTATAGTTTTTGACAAAACATACCATTATGGTTAATAATACAGCTCTATGCTCCATAAATATTGTAGCAAATCTGTACATCGAGTTAACCAGAGGAACAATAAATGCCTAGTATAATCAAGAAGTTAGTTTTCTTTTTATCCGTTTTCTGCATCACCGGTTGGTGGGGCCCTTTTGCTTTCTTAGATATGTTATTCGGCAACAACGTAGATACGCCTCCTGGCACCCAGGCGTGGCTTAATCAGGAAGTCAGCTCTATCACCTCCCAGGCTAGCAACCTCGACGTCAACGTCCTCAAATTGGGTCTCAAAGCTTATCTTAAAGCTCGCCAAGAAGGCCTAGATGCTAAACAGCTCTTGACCATTATTGACTACTCTAAACCCTCTACGGAACGCCGTTTGTTCGTGGTCGATTTGAAAAAAGCAAAAGTACTCTATAACACCTGGGTTTCTCATGGCAAAAACAGCGGCGAAATCGAAACCCGTTCTTTTTCCAATTCCCCTGGTAGCTTAAAAACTTCTTTAGGCGTCTTTTTAACTGGTGAACCATATGAAGGCGGCAATGGTTATTCTCTACACTTGACCGGATTAGAGCCAGGATTTAACGATAAAGCTTATTCTCGTTCAATTGTCATGCACGGTGCCTGGTACGTAGGCCCTGGACAAAGAGGCCGAAGTTGGGGCTGTCCTGCGGTTAGTACTAGCCTTGCAAAACCGATTATTGATACAATCAAAGATAGAACGTTGATATTTGCTTACGGGCGTGATCCCAACTATTTAAGGAAATCGACCTTTTTAACAGGTTAAAAAATAAGGATTGTTATCCCTATGAAAAACTTTTTTCTCTCTTGCTGTGGCGTTGTCGTTATTTCACTAAGCCTGACACACTCCGCAATAGCAGCAACATATTCTTTGCCTGCACCTGGCAATGATATCGTCGGTGAAGTGCGTTATGTGTCTGCATCTTCTGGCGAAACATTGTTAACGGTTGCTCAACGCAATGGTATAGGTGTTAATCAAATCATGACCTCTAACCCAGGCATGGATTTGACAACACCGTTAGGCAGCGGCACTACTGTGCGTATTCCTGCTGAATTTATTTTACCGGCAATATCACATCGGGGCATTGTGATTAATTTGCCAGAAATGCGTATGTATTATTATCCCGGTGATGGCACTGTGAGAACTTATCCTGTTGGTATTGGTCGTGTTGGAAAAACCATTCCTATTCAGCGTACCGCTGTTGCACGTAAAGCGTTAAACCCAACATGGACACCACCTAAAGATATTCGCGATTGGAATGCAGAGCAAGGTATTACATTACCTGCTAGCATGCCAGCAGGTCCTGATAATCCATTAGGCCCTTATGCAATTTATTTACGTATTCCTACTTTTTTAATTCACAGTACGATTTTTCCTGAAAGTATTGGTAAGCGCGCAAGCTTTGGTTGTATTCGTATGAATGAAGGTGATATCAAAGAATTTTTCCCTGACATGCGTGCTGGTCTTCCTGTTGATATTATTGATTTGCCTATTAAAGTCGGTTGGTATGGTAATAGAGTATATCTAGAAGCACATCCGCCATTAGAAGAACGCAGCCATTTAAGTCATGCTAGTTTAAACGGTGTTGTACGCATGATTGAAAATACCTTACCTAAAAATCGCATGATTATGATTGACTGGCAATTGGTCGCGCATTTAGTCGAAGATCCTGACGGTGTACCGCACGAGATTGGGACGGTGTCTGGATAACACTTAAGATTGACAAATCCCCCTTGATCCCCCTTTTTCAAAGGGGGAAAGTTCTATGTCATCCCGAGCGTAGCGAGGGATCTCCTGCTTAAGTAAGGAAAACTATCATGATTTGCTATTACGTCGCTTTGGCTGAGGTGTAGATG
>LSTE01000009.1 GCA_001644445.1 Gammaproteobacteria bacterium SCGC AG-212-F23 | reverse complement strand
CTTCGCAATTCTAACATATGGTTTTTCCGCCGCTGGATTAATTCAGCAGTGCCTATGTCTTTGCGGTGAAACAATTGGCCGTGTAGGTTTTGGATTTCGGCTTCCGCAAGTTGTTCGGCTTCGGTAATTGTGTTCGCAATGCCTATGATAGCAGCAGTGCGGGAACCGGTGGCGTAGAGTTTACCATCTTTTTCATCCACAGCGCCTAAAAATAATTGGTCTTGATGCTTAACATCGGAAATATCAATTAATATATCTTTTAAAGGATTGTCAGGATAACCCAATGGCACTGCATATTTACAGACTGTTGCTTGTTTAGAAAAATCCACTAAGTTTTTTGATAGTTGTTGATTCACCATCGCTTGTAAAATAGCGACAAAATCTGAACGTAATAAAGTTAATAAATTGATGGCCTCTGGATCACCAAAACGTGCGTTGTACTCAATCAATTTTACGCCGTTTTTGGTAGCGATAAAACTACCATATAAAATACCTATATAGGGTTCACCACATTCGCGAGTTAAAGCATGTAACACGTCTTCATTAATTTTTTGTGCTTCATGTAAATCTTTTTCAGTTAAAAATGGCAAACTGTGATCGCTGTCAGAATAACTTCCCATGCCTCCTGTATTAGGGCCTTCATCATGAATAAAAGCGCGCTTATGATCTTGCACTAATGGCATGGGAATTAATATTTTCCCATCACTGAAACAGAGTAGCGAAAATTCTTGGCCAAGCAATTTTTCTTCGATGATAAAAGTTTTTTTCTGATGATGTAATTCTTCACAAAATTGTACGGCTTCTTTTAACGAGGATAAATGATCACCTGCTACTTTGACACCTTTCCCGCCCATTAAACCATCGGCTTTAATGACATAATTATTTTCACCCAAAATATGTAAAAAATCTTTGGCCTTATCCAAATCTTGAAAAATTTGATAAAGTGGTGAACCGGCAATTTGATATTTTTGTAATAATTCGCGAGCGTAAGCTTTGCTTGTTTCTATTTGCGCGAGTTTTTTGGTAGGCCCTACTGTTTTGATTGAAGCTTGCCATAATGCATCGGCCAATCCTTTCTCTAGTGGCGCTTCGGGACCAATGATGGCGAGATCTATTTGCCATAATTTCGCTTGCTTTACAATTGCATCTATATGGCACACATCCCCTACCCAATATTCTGTACACAATGCACGTATACCGGGATTATTGGAACTGCCGCAACAATAAATATTGGGTGCTTGCGGTGAGCGCGCAAGCGCTTTCGCAATAGCATGTTCACGAGCACCAGAACCTACAATTAAAATTTTCATTACTCACCTCGTTCGCTCGTGCGTATATTTTCGAGTTGTTGCAACTTCTCTGTATTGATATTACCCGTAATGTATTGCCCATCCATGCACGCCATGCAAGGTCTTTCGATATGATGATTACCTTTGCGGGTCACGGCTTCTACTAAATCTTCTTGAGTTTGATACAGTAATTTATCGACACCTAAATATTTTTCTATTTCCGCTTCAGATAATTTTGCGGCGATCAATTCTTTGCGTGAAGGAATATCAATCCCATAATAACAAGGGTATTGAATCGGGGGACACGTGGAAACAAAATAGATTTCTTTGGCGCCAAATTCTCGTACCATTTTGACGATTTCTTTGCTGGTGGTGCCGCGCACTATGCTGTCATCTAGGATTAATACTTTTTTGTCTTTAATTTCGGTTTTTTGTGGGGTCAATTTGTAACGTACGCTGCGGCTACGCTCTTTACCATCGGGCATAATAAATGTTCGGCCTATGAATGGATTTTTATAAAGACCTTCGGAATAACGTACGCCAATCTCATGAGCAAATGATAACGCAGCAGTGTTTGAAGTAAATGGCGCAGGAATAACTACATCGGGGACAATCTCTGGAAATTTTTCTTTCCAACGTAATGCGAGATTTTGTCCCATGCGTAAACGCGAACGATAAACACTGATTTCATTAAGTGTGGAATCAGGGCGCGCGAAATAAACGTATTCGAAAATACAGGGGCGGAATTGGCGTTGTTCTATGATGCGGCGAAATAACGTGCCTTTTTCATTAACAAACGCAACTTCACCTGGTTGAATATCGCCTTTGGGTTCGAAACCTAATGCGTAAAACATTGTTGTTTCTGATGCAAAAATATAATCTTTGCTACCATCAGCATTATTACGTTCACCGAAAACTAATGGTCTGATGCCGTGTGGATCGCGATAAGCTAACAAACCTTTACCAATAATGGTATTAACAACTGAATAAGAGCCTTGGGCGCGGGAGAAAATATATTTTACCGCGCCACAAATTTTTTCGAAATAAGCGCTACCATCATCTGCCACGTATTCGCCTTGATCTAAACCATCTGCTAACAAATGCAATAACACTTCGGAATCGATGGAGGAATTTAAGTGACGGTGTTTTTGGTAGCGGATTTCATCAGCGAGTTGTTTATAATTCACTAAATTACCATTGTGCGCTAGACCTATTCCATAAGGACTGCCTATCCACAAGGGTTGTACATCGGAAAGATTGTAACCACCCGCTGTTGGATAACGGGTGTGACCTATACCGTAGTGACCGTGGAATTTTAATATATCATCGGCGGAAAAAATTTCTCGCACTAAGCCTAAACCATGTTTGACATAGAATCGTTGGTTGCAAGTGAGGATGCCTGCAGCATCTTGGCCGCGATGTTGTAAGTGGATTAAGCTGTCGTAGAGTTCGGCTGCGACAGGCGCGTGAGCATAGATTCCTACAATTCCACACATTTAGTTCTTCTCCTGGGTTTTAAA
>LSTE01000008.1 GCA_001644445.1 Gammaproteobacteria bacterium SCGC AG-212-F23 | reverse complement strand
CCTTCATTAACGGTGGGCGCATGAATATCCATAAATACTAATGCATAAGAATTACCATGCTTAGAAGCTTCCATAATTTGTTGCAAGCCTTCTTCGCTTGAAGACGCGGAGTCAATTAAAAATTTAGGTAAGATAGCGCCCGACTGCAACGAACTGAGAGCATTGACCGCAGTTTGCGAGCAAGTCAGCGTCTTAATAAAGTCCAAATGCGCTGCAGGACTTTGATCAATAACAAGAATTCGTACATCACGTTGCTGCATCATCTGACACCCCCTTCACGGAAGGCAAGACAAAGCCCATTTCTTTATTATACGCTCAAATTTGAAAAGAAAAGAGGGGACAGAAAAAAAGAAGGACGACCAAAGCCGTCCTTTGAATATACTCAACTCAATAGCGATCCTTACTAAAAAACCCATCCTTGGACACGCAAAACGAGGAGTGGTTGTAGAATCCTTTCAATCACCGTAACCATCCATGGTTAACTCCATTCTACACAAAAACTGATAAAATTGAAGTACTTGCGATACATATTTCGAGTAGCATTTGGCGCCCTAGAAAATTATTTTATTAAAAATCAATAAGTTACGAAAAATGTAATCCAATCGCCATAGTAAAGTCACTGAAATATCCTACACGTTTGTGCGAGATATCTCACAAATTTTTCTGCTTTAATACCAAAAATCCTACAAAAGCAAAAAGTATAGTCGGTAAAATGGCCGCCAAAAACGGTGAAACCTGATAAACCACACTGATCTGACCCAGTAACGCATTTAAAATATAGAAAACTAAACCTACGATTAAGCCTAGTAATAAACGCCAACCCATAGAGGCAGAACGAGGAGCCGCAAAAATCAACGGCACAGCCAATAAGATCATGACCAGGGTCGCCAACGGTTGCAACACTCGCTTCCAGAACTCTAATTCAAAACGATTCGACTGCAACCCATTTTGCACAAGGCGCTCACTGTGTTCAACAAGGTGTGGTAAAGTCATTTCTTCTGGTTGAATCAAACCAATATTAATCAGACTAGGATTAAGCTTAAGGTCCCACAAGCTTTCTGGATATTGCATACGACTCGTTTGATTATTACTAAATGTTGTTTTAACTAAATCTTGTAATACCCATTGCTGATTTTCATACTTCGCTGAATTAGCATAATAAGCAGCTAATAATTGATGACTATCATTAAATTCATAACGAGTAATACCTTCCAAATATTTCGCACCCATCACCCGACGAATATGTAAAAAATTATTGCCTTGATGTATCCATACCCCAGCCGCAGTTGCCACTGCTTGTCCTGCATTCTGCTGATTATCTTTGCGTTTGTTTGCAAAAAAATTCGCTGAAGGTGCAATCGCCTCCCCTATCACAGTCGCAATCGTAATTAAAATCAATGCTGCTATCATGACTGCAATCATAATCCGTATCACCGAAAATCCTGCTGTACGCATCACCACCAACTCTTGATGCGAAGCTAACGCCCCTAGCCCCATCAATCCACCCAGTAATACCAACATAGGGAAAAAATTATATAAATGATAAGGCAATTGCAAAAACACATGTTCCACCGCCTGCCAAAAACCATAATCGCCAATACCAATATCGCGTAACTCTCCTAGTAAGTTAATGGCAATCATTAAACCTAACATGACCAGTACAACAAATAGTGTTGCTAATAAAACATTTTTAATTATATAACGATGCAAAATCATTAAAGATATTTCCCATTCAATTGTCTTCGAAGCAATACAATCACCAATACTAACATCACCAGATGCACCCACCACATTCCTATATAACTAGGCACCATTTTTTGTGTAACCCAATCACGTGCAACAAACAATAAATTAATATAAATAATATATAATAAAATCGCCGGGAAAAAATGCAAAAAACGCCCTTGTCTAGGTCGCACATAACTCAAAGGCACTGCCAATAATACCAATAAAAAAGCAGATAAAGGCATAGAAATACGCCACTGTAACTCTGCTGCATTTGCGGACCTTTCATATTCCCGTAAAAGTTGCGCGCTGGGAATTGCTTCTTGTTCTATGCGTTGCGTTACCGGCAGAGTCGTCGGTATACGTACTTGGTATTTTTTAAATTGAATAATAGTAAATGCATTTTCACCTGGCACACCTTCGTAGCGAAAACCATCTGTCGCTACCATATAATTTTCTGCTGCATTCGGTATTTTAGTGAGGTAACCTTCTCTGGCAGACACCACTGACCAAGCATTCGTATCTGATTTTTTTTGTTCGGCAATAAAAACATTTTTTGCAATATTATGTTTACGCGAAATAGATTCTACATAAATCACGCGATCACCACTCACTTGAAAACGCCCCGGAATCAGGGTTTCCAAAATATTATCGGGCGAAAGACTATGAGCCATTAATTGTGCTTTCTTGTTAGCAATCAACGGATTCATCCACAACATTAAAATAGCAACAAAAATGGCAGCAATAGCACCCAATAATGCAGTCAAATTCAATAATCGTCTTGGACTAAAACCACTGCCTTGAATAACCAACATTTCATTATCGGCATATAAACGTCCATACGCCATGATAATGCCAAGGTATAACCCTAGCGGCAGCAACAACGCTAGCAAGTAAGGAATCTCAAATCCCATTAACTGCAATAAGATATTGGCAGACAATTTACCCGCTGCTGCATAACTCAAAAAACGCACCAACTGGTCACTCAATAAAATCAGCAACAAAATCAGTGTCACACCTAACACCGCGTTCAAAACTTCTTTTGTTAAATACCGCAATATGATCATAATAACCTTAAAAAAACCTTTCCTAAAATCCTAATCAATAGAATACAATAACCCCCTACCACAGGATAGGAGTCCCTATGAAATTCAGCCTAAAAAACGGAAATATCGAAAAACAACCCACC
>LSTE01000007.1 GCA_001644445.1 Gammaproteobacteria bacterium SCGC AG-212-F23 | reverse complement strand
ATATATTTTGTATGGGTGGTGATGAAAATACGTTGTCTTCGATTGCCAACAATACCATGCAGTTTACCGATATGCCGTTTGTTTATCAGGGATTATTGGAATGCCATGTGCCAGTGATTGCAGCCATGCAAGGTCATGCACATGGCGGTGGATTTATTATGGGTTTGTATGCAGATGTTATCATTTTAGCAAAAGAAAACACTTATTCAGCCAATTTTATGCAATATGGATTTACGCCAGGCGTGGGTGCTACTTTTATCATGAAAGAAAAATTGGGTAATATTGCTTTCGAAATGATGTATTCTGGCAGGATATATTCAGGCGAAGAATTGCAAAGTCGTGCAGTGCCCGTCTTATTTCAAAACCAAGAAAATGTGCTTAATGAAGCAATTCAAATCGCCCTTAATTTTGCAGAAAAACCGACGAATTCATTAAAAGTATTGAAACAAACATTAGCAGGGAAAATTTTAAAAAATTTACCCGCAGTATTAGATTCCGAAATTTTTATGCATAAAAAAACGTTTTCTTCAACAGAGGTAAAAGAAAAAATACATGAAGTATTTCATCGATCATCCACAATATTACCACCCGATTCGGGCCAAGTTAAGAATGCAGAAACATCATCTGTTATTCATTTACAAGATATTTATAAAACATTGACTCTGATAGTTGCAAAAGTAACACATTTCGCTGTAGAAAATATTGCCCCTACAATAACGCTAGGCGATTATGGGATGGATTCTATTGCAGCGGTTGAAATTGTGCGTGATATTAATCAGTATTTTCATTTAAATATGGAGTCAGCTAATTTATACAGTTATCCTACAGTCGAGAAACTAGCCACTTATATTTTTGAAAAAACGTCGGACTTAAAAAATATTCAACAACAAGCCAAAATAGCAAACCTAACAGTAACGCCGCTAAAACAAACAAAAGACATTGCTATTATCGGCATTTCAGGACGATTTCCCGCTGCCGATAATGTAGAAGATTTTTGGAAAAATATTGCATCAGGTATTATCTCTATTGGTGAAGTACCGCAATCACGGTGGAACATAGATGATGTTTATGAGTCTAATCCTGACGTTCCCAATAAAACATACAGTCGCGTAGGCGCATTCATTAATGGTGTTGATGAGTTTGATCCTTCATTTTTTAATATTTCACCTAAAGAAGCAGAAATGATGGATCCACAGCAAAGAATGTTTCTGCAAGAAGCATGGAGAGCATTAGAAGATGCGGGTTATTCAGATCAAAGAATTCATGGGAAAAAATGCGGTATTTTTGTCGGTGTTGCACCAGGCGATTATGCGACATTGCTTGCTGACGCAAATTTAAAACAATCTGCATTCGCATTTACTGGCTTATCTAGCGCTATATTGGCGTCACGTTTATCTTTTTTGTTGAATTTAACAGGCCCCAGTCTTGCTATTGATACAGCATGTTCTTCATCTTTAGTTGCTGTGCATCAAGCTTGTGAAAGTATTTTAGCGGGTGATTGTGATTTAGCTATTGCAGGTGGTGTTTCATTAATGTTAACACCTGATTTGCATATCATGACAGCAAAAGCGGGTATGTTATCACGTACACAGCAATGTCGAGCGTTCGATCAATCGGCGGATGGTATTGTTTTAGGTGAAGCTGTGGGTGTTATTGTTTTAAAACCATTACACGAGGCGCTGCAAGATAGAAATAATATCTATGGTGTTATTAAAGCAACCGGTATTAATCAAGATGGAATGACCACGGGCATCACTGCACCCAATCCGCATGCACAAAGTGCTTTAGAAACCCATGTTTATAAAAAATCGGGTATTTCTCCAGAAAATATCACTTACGTAGAAACACACGGCACAGGGACTGCATTAGGCGATCCTATTGAAATTTCTGCTTTAACAGAGGCATTTAGAAATTTCACAGCACAAAACCAATATTGCGCTATTGGATCAGTCAAAACAAATATAGGACATACCACTGCAGCGGCGGGTATTGCGGGTTTAATAAAAATATTGCTGGCATTTAAGCATAAAAAAATTCCTGTACAAGCTGCGTTTTCACAGATTAACCCACATATAGCGCTAAATGAAAGTCCTTTTTATGTTGCAACGATAACAAAAGATTGGCAGCCAATGGGTACACAGCGTTATGCAGCGATTAGTTCTTTTGGATTCAGTGGCACGAATTCACATATTTTGTTGGCAGAGCCGCCTGACTATCATAATACAACAACACTAAAATCAAGTTATCTTGTGACTCTCTCAGCTAAGACTAAGGATTGCTTGCAACAGCGCAAATATGATTTGCTCAAATATTTGCATGAGCATTTACATGAATCCATTGCTGATATTAGTTATACATTAAATTATGGTAGAAGCCATTTCAAAGAAAGAAATACTTTTATTATCACATCAGTTGCTGAATTAATAGAAGCATTAGCAAAAGATTATTCTGACTATATAACTGATAAAGTTGAATCAGCAAGCTTAGCGACTATAGCGAAAGAGTATAGTCAAGGCAGAACAATCGATTGGAATGCTTTCTATCAAAATGAGCAAGCGCATATCGTTTCTCTTCCCACTTATCCGTTTGCAAGAGAGAAATATTGGTATAATAGTTTTAAAAATCCTGTGGTTGCAGCAGCTGCAACCGTTCATGAAGATGTCATTACCCTAGAAATTTTTGAAGAAAATATCGCCATTCTACATATAGAAAATAAAATAACAAAAAACCAATTATCTCAAGCAACCCTATCCATATTAGCTGATAAATTTAAACAACTTGAATCATTACCCGAGTTAAAAGTAGTGATCGTAACAGGTTATGAAGATGTTTTTTGTATGGGAGGATCCGAGGAAGGTTTGTTGGCTGTTGCTAAAGGTGATATTCAATATACGGATTTACCTTTTATTTATCGAGGTTTATTAGAATGCT
>LSTE01000006.1 GCA_001644445.1 Gammaproteobacteria bacterium SCGC AG-212-F23 | reverse complement strand
TGTGAAATTAATGATTCTGCCAATTGGATTTGTGAGCAGTTAGATATCAAACCGGAATTGAGTTATTCCGGTGGTGATCGTGGTTGGGTGGGCGATAATCCTTTTGTTTTTCTGGATTGTTCCCGCATGCGCGCGTTAGGCTGGACGCCTAAATTCAGTATTCAAGACAGCATTATTCAAACTGTTAAATTTTTAAAAGATAATCAATGGGTCTTAAATCAACGATGAAGCAATTAATTATTTTGGCTGGGGGCAAAGGCACACGTCTTAAAGATCGTTTGCATGATTTGCCTAAGCCTTTAGTTGATGTCTGCGGAAAACCTTTATTGGAACACCAAATTTTATTGGCTAAACAACATGGGTTTTCTGATATCATCTTGACTGTCCATCACCAAGCAGAAGCCATTAAAGCCTTTTGCAAAGATGGTTCACAATGGGATGTTGCCATTCGCTATCTTGAAGAAAATATACCCTTAGGCACTGCTGGCGCTATTCTTGCTAACCTTGAACAATTTGCCGATACCTTTTTGATTATGTATGGCGATACTATGTTAAATGTAGACCTGACACGCTTTTGGAATGAACATCACATGCATCATGCTGATGCCAGTTTATTTTTGCATCCGAATGATCACCCGCATGATTCAGATTTAGTCGATGTAGATCAAAATAATCGGGTCACAAAATTCTACCCTTACCCGCATGCAGCTAATCATTATTACCCAAATTTAGTGAATGCTGCATTATATATCGTAAAAAAATCAGCCTTGTCACGCTGGAAAACATTGGCAACACCGGTTGACTTCGGTAAAAATGTTTTTCCTGCTATGGTAGAACAAAAGCAAAATCTCCTAGGCTATATCAGCCCAGAATATATAAAAGATATAGGTACGCCTGAACGTTTGGATAAAGTTTCGCATGATTTTCAGTCCGGAAAAATTCAACGCGGATCATTACAAACACCGCATGCTGCTATATTTTTGGATCGTGATGGCACTTTAAATCATGAAGTTAATTTTCTGCATTCGCATGAACAGTTCAACCTACTAGGCAATGTTGCAAGTAGTATTAAACGTTTTAATCGTTCAGAGTATTACTCTATTGTGATTACCAATCAACCGGTAATAGCACGTGGCGACTGCACTGAAAACGATTTAAAACAAACTCATAATAAAATGGAAACTTTGCTAGGTCGTGAAGGCTCTTACCTAGATGCTATTTACTATTGCCCGCATCATCCTGACAAAGGATTTGCGAATGAAATTCCACAATTAAAAATAAAATGTGACTGCCGTAAACCAGGTATTGCAATGATCAGCAAAGCACAAAAACATTTTAACATTGATCTCAAACAATCTTGGTTCATCGGCGATACCACCACTGACATGAAAACTGCAAAAAATGCCGGCTTAAAATCTATGCTAGTCAGAACAGGTTATAGCGGTGCGGATGACAAACATGCTGCACGTCCTGATTTTGAATGCTTTGATTTAGCAGAAGCAACAGAATTTATTTTAAATCATTATCCTAAATTAATGCAACATGCTCGTAAACTTGCAGCAACCATTCAACCCAATCAAAAAGTTGCGGTTGGTGGTCTCGCACGTAGCGGCAAAAGCATGTGGGCATCATTACTACGCTATGCACTAGAAGAACGCGGCATTGCGACTACCATTATCACACTCGATGGTTGGATTAAAAAACCTGAAGACCGTGGCAATAATGTGTTAGCTCGTCATGATGTTGATGACATTCATCGCTTCATTGAAAACATTAAAAATTCAAACACATTGGAAGTTCCTTCCTATAATCGTCTATCACGATCAGCGAACAAACAAAAAGAAACTCATCTTCTTTCTTCAGAGCAAGTCATCATTTTTGAAGGCGTCGCTGCTTTGTTACTCGAAAAATTAATTGACTCAGTAGACCATCGATTTTATGTAGACCGCTTAGAGAAAATACGCAAAGAGAATTTTAAAAAAGAATATTTACTTAGAAAATTTACTATCGAGCAAATTGAAGAACTATACCAATCACGTCAACACGATGAAAACCATTTAATTGCAGCACAAAAATCTAATTCAGATATTCAAATCATTACCCAAGGTCAAGATGACGAGGTATACGTATGATAATTAGTAAAACACCTTTACGCATGAGCTTTGTAGGCGGCGGCAGCGATCTCGCAAACTATTACCGTAAATATGGTGGCGCCGTAGTGAGCGTTGCCATTGATAAATATGTTTACGTTACCGTCAACAAAAAATTTGATAATAAAATTCGCATTAGTTATTCAAAAACTGAAGAAGTCACATCAGTAGAAGAAATAGAACACAAATTAGTGCGTGAATGTATGCGTAAATTAAATTTACCCGGTGGAATTGAGATTACCACAATCGCTGATATTCCTTCGCGCGGTACAGGATTAGGCTCCTCTAGTTGTTTTACAGTGGGTTTATTACACGCACTACATGCTTATCAACATCGTTATGTGTCGGCAAATCATTTAGGCGCTGAAAGCTGTCATATTGAAATAGATATTTGCGGCGAACCTATAGGCAAACAAGATCAGTATGCAAGTGCGTTTGGCGGCTTTAATTTTATTACTTTCAACCCCGATGACACAGTTGATGTTGTCCCTATTATTTGTAAGCGTGAAACCATGACTTCATTGCAAGACAATATTATTGTTTTTTATACGGGTATGGTACGCAGTGCTTCTGGTCTTTTGCAAAAGCAATCCATTGCTATGCAAGACGATAAAGATAAACAAAAAACGATGCAACGCATGGTAGAACTGGCTTACACACTACGCGATTCTTTACACAAAGATAATATTCACGATTTTGGCGAAATTCTCCATGAAAATTGGTTACTGAAAAAAAACGTTAATAATGATGTCAGCACTTCTGAAATTGACGATTGGTACAACAAAGGCATCAAAGCAGGAGCCATTGGCGGAAAAATTTTAGGCGCAGGCGCTGGTGGATTTTTAATGTTTTATGCACCAAGAGAACACCATGAAGCTATTGCCAAAGCATTACCTGAATTGCGTCAGATGGAAACTAAATTTGAACGTCAAGGCAGC
>LSTE01000005.1 GCA_001644445.1 Gammaproteobacteria bacterium SCGC AG-212-F23 | reverse complement strand
GATTTTCTTCGTCATTTGGTGTATCCATATCACTCTCTGTCAAATCAGATTTAGATGATGCCGATGACTTCAAAGCAGCAGCTTGATATTCCCTTGGATCACGATCAAACATTTTGAAATGAGAAACCGTTTTCGCTGTTTTCTCGACAACTTCAGCAGTTTCTGTACCAGTAGATACGAATACTCTACCTGTGAGCCAATACTTGATTCCTGCAGCAATTCCTGCTGTACCAATAGATAAAGCAAGAATAACCAAATTAGTAAATCCTACTCCTATAAACCCTAATATTCCCTTCCCTAATCCTTTTGCACCAAAATGTTCTTTACCAAAAGATGACTTCGCTAATTCAGCTTTAGCAGCTTCACAACGCACTACACAAGCATTCACTTCATCTTCAGTTTGTCTATCTGCCTTACCCACTATCACCATGCTGGCCACATCTGATTGTGGATTCAATGTAGGATCTACACATGCAGAAGGCAAACACATTAATGCAGTCATTTCTTTATCCAATACGTTAGCATATTGCCTTCCATCAGCAGCTGCTTGATTAAGTTTTGCTTTTTTGTTCGTATCAGTTGGTTTATCTGCATATTGTTGATATTTTTCAGCCTTGCTGCGAATAATATCGATTTCTTCATTAATATCGTTAAACGTGTTTTGTTGTTGTCGCAACACATCATTTTCGCTAAAGATATTTTTAATGTGTTAGAATGTGAAGGAATGGCACGTGTCGATTTATTTTTAGAAAAAGACACTCACGAAATCTATTTCAACGAAATCAACACGATTCCTGGTTTTACCGCCATCAGTATGTATCCCAAATTAATGGGCGCTTCCGGTGTGAGTTATTCTGAATTATTGACGCACTTGGTAGAATTGGCGATTGCAAGACATAAGCGCAAGACGGCGTTGTGTAGAGAATATCAGCCGGAGTGAACGGAGGTTAGTATGTTAAATTTACATGAAAAATTCATTGTCGATGAAAAAGGCAAGAAAACCGCAACTGTGCTGCCTTATGCAGAATGGCGAAAAATAGCAGCTATTCTTGATGAGTATGAAGATATTATTGCCTATGACAAAGCCAAAGCTAGGCCCTCTCATCCCATTTCATTCAAAAAAGCGATTAAAAAGCTACGATCATGAAATATGAAATCGAAATTGAGCGAGTTGCTGTTAAGGCTTTGCAAAAGATTCAAACAACTGATCGAGAAAAAATTATCAATATAATTAATCGGCTAGCTCATAATCCGCGACCTGTTGGCTCAAAAAAATTAACAGGCCGTGAGGGCTGGCGTATACGAGTAGGGAATTACCGTATTATTTATGAAATAAAAGACACGGCTTGCTATATTCTGGTATTAGATGTGGGGCATAGAAAAGATGTATATAGATAGCATTTTATTTAAGATTCCCTTAAGGTTAGAAGTGCTAGAATGAGATATGAGTATAAAACCAGGGTGTGAATTAACGTGATTCAACAGGGGTGAAATATGACAACTGCACCAGATAACACAAAATATTATTTTTTGCCATCCGTGGCTTATTTGGCTATTGCAGCAGAGCAAAAGAAATTAGCACAAAATAGTCTTTCATTGCTATCAACAGCTAACATAGAACGAGCAGATTTAATAAAAAAACTTACAACTCTTTGTGTTGCATTAGCACTCAAAAAGAAAACGGTTGGTGAAGATAAACAATTGGATGAAAATATAGCGGCGATAAGACTGAAATTGCCACATGCAACAGCTGCTTACTTTAGTATAAAAGATAGCACAGAAGCATCAGACCTTTCCCAAAGAGAAGAAATGGAACAAGCTGCGCGATCATTAAATGTAGAAGAAGAAATGAAGAAAAACTTGATTGCGGAACTAGATAGCCTACAATTAAGAATACAGCAATTAGATGATCAATGCGGCCATCCGCAATTTTGTAATATATCTTTTGGAGATTTTGCACTTCCTGCTATAAACGACCCTAAGAGTGATAGCCCTCTTTTCAGAGAAAATGCATTAGTGATTAATGGAGTAGATCTTTCTGGTTTAGATCAAAATCAACGAATGCTCAAATCTAGGGAATTATTGGCAGACCAATACACTGCAGCTCAAGGTGCAGGCCAAGCATGTGTGACATTTGTGATGGATTTAATACTTCATTTTGCTAAAAAAACCGGACTTGATGTGGAGCGTGCTTTGCAGGCCAATCACGCAAAAACCCGATTTTTTTATCAGACTTTTCCTCCGCATGATAATAATCCTTCTTATATCACTTACAGAATCGATGTTACCTATGAAGATTTTGATGATGCGTTTAAGCCAACGGGTAAAAATATACAAAAAACATCCAGTTATTTTCGTATTGAAGACGGTGTGACTACTTTTGCTGGTTTTAAATTACCTCAAACATTAGCGAAAACTTGGTTTCCTGAATCTATTATAGAAAATGATGTGTTGCGACAACAACAAAACACGTTTAACGATATTAATGAAGAAATCGATATTATTCGCAGCAAGGCTGAAAAATATCAACAATATGCAGATAAACCAACTGATACGAACAAAAAAGCAAAACTTAATCAAGCAGCTGCTGATGGAAGGCAATATGCTAACGTATTGGATAAAGAAATGACTGCATTAATGTGTTTGCCTTCTGCATGTGTAGATCCTACATTGAATCCACAATCAGATGTGGCCAGCATGGTGATAGTGGGTAAGGCAGATAGACAAACTGAAGATGAAGTGAATGCTTGTGTAGTGCGTTGTGAAGCTGCTAAAGCTGAATTAGCGAAGTCATCTTTTGGTAAAGAACATTTTGGTGCAAAAGGATTAGGGAAGGGAATATTAGGGTTTATAGGAGTAGGATTTACTAATTTGGTTATTCTTGCTTTATCTATTGGTACAGCAGGAATTGCTGCAGGAATCAAGTATTGGCTCACAGGTAGAGTATTCGTATCTACTGGTACAGAAACTGCTGAAGTTGTCGAGAAAACAGCGAAAACGGTTTCTCATTTCAAAATGTTTGATCGTGATCCAAGGGAATATCAAGCTGCTGCTTTGAAGTCATCGGCATCATCTAAATCTGATTTGACAGAGAGTGATATGGATACACCAAATGACGAAGAAAATC
>LSTE01000004.1 GCA_001644445.1 Gammaproteobacteria bacterium SCGC AG-212-F23 | reverse complement strand
GATTTCCGCGAGTCTTGCATACATATCACGTAGATTGCTGGCAATAGTAATTTCCTGCACGGGATATTGAATTTCACCATTCTCCACCCAAAATCCACTAGCACCGCGTGAATAATCTCCGGTCGTCAAATGCACGCCCTGCCCCATGAGTTCTGTGACTAATAATCCTTTATTCATTGTTTTTAATAACGCTGCTAAATCTTTTTTACCTGTACTCACAAAAAGATTATGCACACCACCGGCATTTCCTGTGGTTTGCATATTTAATTTTCGCGCAGAGTAAACGCCTAAAGCATAAAGTTGCAACACGCCGTCTTCAACAAACACATTGGGCCGTGTTGCAACACCATCATCATCAAATGGCGAACTGCCTAAACCTTTTGCCAAATACGGTTGTTCAAAAAGACGAATATGATCAGGAAAAATTTTCTTACCTAAATGATCAACCAGAAAAGAAGATTTTCGGTAAAGACTACCACCTGAAATCGCTGACATAAAATGTCCCAACAATCCACGTGCTTCTTCCGCTGCAAAAATAACAGGCGCCTGACAAGTTTGCAAACGTCTTGCACCTAAACGTCTAACCGTGCGTTCTGCTGCTTGAAGAGCAACAGTTTGAATCGTATCGAGTTGGTCTGGCGCGCAAGCGTTAGTGTAATAATAATCACGTTGCATATCGCCACCTTGTTTAGCAATTAGCATACAGCTAATTTCGTGACGACTCGCAGGAAAAATACCAACGAAACCATGAGTATTACCGTAAACACTCCATCCATCGGAAGTTGTGACACTCACACCTTCTGAATTACAAATACGTTTGTCTTGAGCAAGTGCTTTTTTTTCGCAATCTAAAGCCATCGCAATCGCATCTTCTACGGAAATATGCCACGGAAAATAAATATCGGGAGCTTCATAACCGAAAGCAAGTAAATCTTTTTCAGCAAGTCCGCTGTAAGGATCTTCGTCAGTATAACGCGCAATATTACAGGCAGCAGCCACGGCTGAACGTATCGCTTCAGGACGAATATCAGAAAGAGAAACCGTACCACAACGTTTGCCTTGATAGACGGTAAGAGAAATACCTTTATTTTGGTGATATTCTACTGACTCTACTTCACCCATGCGTACCGTCACAGAAAATCCCTTGTTCACGCCCATATCCACTTCCGCACTGCTAGCGCCTTGTTGTAAGGATTCCTGTAAAATAAAATTGGTCAAATCTTGTAACTTGTCGGTGTTAAATAAAGCAGATTTTTCTATTACGTTCATAGAAGATATCCTTGCATAGAGTGCAGAAGACCCTTATAGTATCCCACTCAAATAAAGTAAACAAAACTTTCTCTAGGAGTATTTTATGAAAAAAGTAATCGCAATTATTGCTGCTGCCGCTATCATGGTTTCTTCTGCTGCTATGGCTAAATGTCATTGCAAACACAAGTGCCACAAAAAGAGCGCACAATCAACAAGCCAACCTGCTGCTAACAAAGACGCTGCTAAACCCGCAGACGGTGCTACAGCAGATCAAGCTATGCCAGCACAAAAATAATTAAAAGACCTCCCTCTCCCGCAATCAAGTTCATTTTATTTCAAAATTCCTGGTGGCGGGAGAGGGAACCATTAACACGAGCAATATTCTATAAAGACACTCACGGTGAGAAGTAAGATATTCTCTACAGCGGGAGAGGGTCGGGGTGAGGGCAAAACTACTGCTGCGTCCCGCCTACTGTAATTGAATCAATCTTCAACGTCGGCTGCCCCACACCAACCGGCACACTTTGACCCTCTTTGCCGCAAATACCGATACCTGTATCTAACTGCAAATCATTTCCCACCATAGAAACATGCGTCAATATTTCCGGCCCACCGCCAATCAAGGTCGCGCCTTTGACTGGCGCCATTATTTTCCCATCTTCAATCAGATAAGCCTCACTGGCTGAAAAAACAAATTTCCCCGAAGTAATATCCACTTGCCCACCGCCAAAATTCACTGCATAAATGCCTTTTTTAACTGAACGAATAATTTCTTCCGGTGACGATTCACCTGCTAACATATAAGTATTCGTCATACGCGGCATAGGTACATGTGCATACGATTCGCGACGTGCATTGCCAGTGGTTTTCATACCCATTAAACGTGCGTTACGCTTATCTTGCATATAATTAGTCAAAATGCCTTTTTCAATTAACACAGTGCATTCTGTCGGTGTCCCTTCATCATCCATATTCAAAGAACCGCGTCGATTCACTAAAGTACCATCATCTACCACAGTACAAAGCGGCGTCGCTACACGCTCGCCTAAACGACCGCTAAAAGCAGACGTCCCTTTGCGATTAAAATCTCCCTCTAAACCATGACCAATCGCCTCATGCAATAATACACCTGGCCAACCCGGCCCTAACACTACAGGCATTGTTCCTGCTGGTGCTGGAATAGCTTCCAAGTTTACCAATGCTTGACGCACTGCTTCACGCGCATAAGCTAAAGCTCTATCATTTTCAAGAAAATATTGATAATCAAAACGGCCACCACCGCCTGCATAACCCGATTCACGACGACCATTTTGTTCGACAATCACACTGACATTCAAACGGACTAAAGGCCGCACATCTGCTGCCAGCTGACCATCACTGGCCATCACTAAAATCGTTTCATACTCTGCTGCGATACTAGCATTCACTTGAATCACTCGCGGATCGATTTGACGTGCGCAAGCATCAATGCTTTGTAGCAGACGAATTTTTTCTGCTTCATTTAATGAATTGAGTGGATTGACGGGAACGTATAACTCATGCGATTTTTTTAATGGTTTTATTTTCACAGGTGTTGCATCCGTATGATGATCAATACTACGTGCTGCATGCGCGGCTTCTTCCAGTGCAGGCAATAAAATATCATCAGAATAAGCAAATCCTGTTTTTTCACCACTCATCGCACGCACACCAACACCACGATCAATATTGTAACTACCGCCTTTGATAATACTGTCTTCTAAACTCCAGGATTCTGAATACGATGATTGAAAATATAAATCGGCGTGATCGATGTTTTTACCTAAGACATGGCCTAGAACTTGTTGTAATTGATTTTCAGTGATACCCGCTGGCGCTAATAAGTCGGCTTCTGCTTGTTTTA
>LSTE01000003.1 GCA_001644445.1 Gammaproteobacteria bacterium SCGC AG-212-F23 | reverse complement strand
ATGCTGTTTAAGGCCCTGCGCCACTGCTAGGGGGTTTTTTTGTTGTTGCTGTCGATGTGGATGGAGAACGTGATAGTGTTTCTTTTGTGATAGAGCGATTGCGTGTTCCAGAAAACAAGGCATCTGGCGCTGTCGCTTGTGAAGTGCTGGCCGTTGTTACTGTTCTGGCAGCGGTTTTTTCTTCTTCTTTTTTTGAAGGTGTTTCTCTATTAAAGAGTGCAAGTCCTGGGTTATCTAGTAATGTTGCTAGATTCTTAAATGCATGTTCATTTGCTATTGCTACCGCGCTCTTAGCTTCTTTGCTGGTAGACGTTGTAAGAGGTGTGTTAGTCATTGCTCGCAATTTTATTGGATTTTGTTCGTGCGCTACTTTGATGAGATATACGATGATATTATCCGCTGTCTCAAGTTGTTGAGTGGTGAATGTGCCGTTTGTTTTACTCTTAGCAAGTTCAGCAACTATTACATGAAATGTTTTTGCAGTGATTTCAGCGCCTGCCGCTGTTAATTTTGTGACAGCGTCTAAATCCCTAATGCGTGCAGCTTCACACAGGGCGTTTCTTTTGTTGTCGGCATTTATTTTTTTTCCTGGATGATGTTTGTCATATAGTAGCCAATCTATTAATGCATGATTACGAGCATACGTAGCTGATGTGAGTGCATCGGCACCGAATGTTTTATCTTTATTGTTGATATGTTGATCGTATTCAAGAAATAATTTCGCAAGACCTACGGGACATTTTTCAGTGACACAAATTTTCGCATCAGGTGTGAAAAGAGCAGATGGACCACAGGAAGCAAATTCTGCGAGTAAACTAAATTTATTTTCATTATGATTTAAAATATCTAGTGCTGTTATATATTTTTTGTATCTACTGGCATCATCTGAAATTAATTTTCTTTGATTTTTTTTAGATTCTTTTTGTGCCTTATTAAAAGCATCTATAAATTTTTTATAAGGAAGTGTTTCCATTGCACGCGTAATTAATCGAGCACAACCGCTGCGGCGATTAAATTCATGTGTACTGCCTGTGGGATGATGATTTTCCCAATCACGACAGAGAATATCCATGAAGGTTTTGCGTGTGTTCACATCACTCAGTGGAATGCAGTGATCGAGTATCAACAGTGGATCGGTGATACCCATTTTTTTAGCTTCGGTAATACGAAGGGTATAGCTTGCTTTTAGACTTGCATCGGTTTTAGAATCTGCGTCGAATTTAACCTGATTGAAATCGGTATTAGTCATAATGACTTTAGCGAGGCTGATAATAGCTGCACGGTCGGGTTTTTTTGATGCGTAGTGTGATTTGAGAATGTTTAAAGCTTTTATCTGATCTTTATCGTTAACATCAAATGCTTGGGTCAACAAGCCAGGAAGATCATGATCGAAAACATTTTTGGCGCCACTGCTGGCACTCATAAACGCCTCCTCTTGTATTGCTTTTTGTTTTATACCTTCTGTTAGTATAGCATAAAAAGAGGCTAGAAATTGTTTATTATTTAAGCAATTAAAAGGCCTTGTTGTATAAATATTTTTTCTTAAGCAGGAGATCCCCGCTAAAAGCATGCGGGGATGACGAGTGAAGACCTCGCAGGGCGAGAAAAAATCCCCACACAATAACATGGTTAGTAACGAGTACAATCCTGGATCCCGCGGATAAACCGCGGGACGACGCCTTGCGGGGATCTAAGAAGAAACGATGTTTTTTACCCACGCCCCTGCGAGGTACATCCCGTCATCCCCGCATGCTTTTAGCGGGGATCTCCTGCTTAAGAAAGAAAAACACCTACTTATGCCTTTTGAAAAAAAGGGATTTATCAATTACGTTTTTTTCTCTTTAATTTTTTCCTTCATGGCATTGATAGTTGCTTTGTAATTTTTCTGTGAAAAAATCTCAGATCCCGCAATAAACATATCAGCGCCTGCTGCGGCAATGTCAGCTATATTTTCTATTTTCACGCCGCCATCGACGGCGATGTAGATGGGTTTGCCAGTTTGTTGGATGAGTGCACGGCTTTTTTTAATTTTGTCTAGCGTGGCAGGGATAAAGGCTTGGCCGCCGAAGCCAGGATTGACAGACATAATGAGGATAAAATCAATTTTATCCCACACATGGTCTAAGCAACTGAGCGGTGTTGCAGGATTGATAGCAAGACCTGCTTTGCAACCGTGTTGTCGAATCAAACTTAAGCTGCGATCGACGTGGTGGGAGGCTTCGGGATGGAAGCTAATCATGCTGGCGCCGGCTTTCGCGAAACCCGTAATCAAATCATCGACGGGGCGGGTCATGAGGTGTACATCGATATCTGCTTTGATGCCATAATTGCGCAGTGCCTGGCACACCATAGGGCCTACCGTGAGATTAGGTACGTAGTGATTATCCATCACATCTAAATGCAATAAATCACCACCTGCGGCGAGCACGGCTTTGGCTTCTTCGCCTAGTCGCGCGAAGTCGGCTGAGAGTAGCGATGGGGCGATGAGAAATTTTTTCATAGGTATCCACATAGTTTAGTAAAAATATTTTATATCATTTGTGTAAGAGATGTCATCCTGAACCGCGTTTTTTGCGGTGAAGGATGACACTGGATCCCGCGGATAAACCGCGGGACGACGCTAGTTCGTTGTGATTATTCGTTATCGGATGATGGGCGGCGATTTCTTATGAAGTGTAATGGAACTTCTTCTGTGTCCGTGGGAGTTGGTGGTGTGGGTGGCGCGGCTAGTGGTGAATCTGATGCGACGATTTTGGATTTTTTTGTAGTTGGGCTTGGTGTTTCATCGCCGCTAGGGCCGGGGGCTTCGGTGTGTAGAGGTATTAGACGCATTTTTTGTAAATATTCATGGTCGACGTAATTGTAAATATTGTGAATGGCTATTTGGAAGTAAGATTGTGCTTCACGGTAACCAACTACATGTGTTTCAGAAGTGTAATTTGCAGTTTCGGGAACGGCAAATTGTTTTTGCTTATCCAGTTTAATGATTTGAGCCCGTTCTTTTAGGTTATGATAGTAGGATGCAAATGTTAGTATATTATGTTTTGAATTTTCTTTATAAAATTCTTTGCTAATTGGATTATCAGGCTCATCTTTTTTGGGTCGGTTGGTTTTTTTTATTTCTTTTGCAATGTGCTGATTGACTTTATCTA
>LSTE01000002.1 GCA_001644445.1 Gammaproteobacteria bacterium SCGC AG-212-F23 | reverse complement strand
GCAACAGCATGAAACCTGGGCCAAGAAAAATATTTTTGCTTATGCCGCGCTACCCAACACACTCACATTTACCGGACAGGCGACACCGGATAAATCCCTGCAAACTGCTTTTCAAGAAAGCATTAGAATCAACCCGCTAATGAATTTTCCGTTATTTCTACATCTTGAGGAAAATCAAAAAAATGAAATATATTCTCCAATTACGCAAAACGACGTCATATTACCTCTGCTAATCCATGAGCCCTCTTTACGGTTCCTGCATTTACCTTTAAAAAAAATCAATCCCAGCGATAAAGTATCGCCTTTGCAAATCATTGCCACAGCAGCAGACGAACCTGATTACGGCATGGATATTAATTTATGGGAAGATAATAATACTTGGTTTGGCATGCTTTATCGATTGGGCAAACAACCTTATGGCAATTCTACTGTTATTTTTTCTAGTCAAATACCTTTTCATATGGGATTTTTTTATGAAGCGACATCGATATATTTAGTCGCACCTTTTTTAAAACAGACTTATGTAGAATACCGCATACATCTCTATTTAACCCTAGCTGAATTTGCATTTAAAACAGGTCACCCGTATTGGGGATATCGATTTTTAGGTTGGTCATTACATTATCTACAAGATCTTGGACAGCCTTATCATTCTACACTTTTTCCAAATTATTCTGCGAACATAGTGATTTTCGCGCATTTGCTTTATTACCTGCATTGCCCCTTACAACAACATCTGATTCAACTCATTACTAATCGTCATTTTGCATTGGAAAATTACACATCGTTTTCATTATTACGATCAGGAGACAATCCATTTGTTGCCGCATTGAACGATGAATCAAATGACTACATCGTTATTCCATACTCGGACGAATACCCTCGCCATTTTGTTGCAGGTCATTCACATGCACTAGCATCTACTGTTGATTCTGCAATCAAAAATACTTTTGCAGAAAAATATGTTCGCGATCCTCATTATCTTTTTTATACCACTGAACCGGATATTAACCTTGTTGCCGTTTCACAACAAATAAATACACAAAAACTTGACTCTATATTGATTATTCTTTTACAAGACGTTGGTCGCAACAGCCGTAACCTCGTACGGTATGCTATCAGTCACAGTTGCGACACGGGTCTATTAGCCACGGATTCTACCTGCAATAAAAGAAAAGACCCCGAGGCGCCTCTTGACTCTTCGCGATAGGGCGATATGATACGTGTAACGTTTTTCCGAGGCACATCGTCCAACGATTTGCCGGATATGCTAAACAGGAGATCCCCGCTAAAAGCATGCGGGGATGACGTCCAGTACCTCGCAGGGGCGTAGATAAAAAAACATTGTTTTTATCCTCGCCCCCGCGAGGTGCGCCTCGTCATCCCCGCATGCTTTTAGCGGGGATCTCCTGCTTAAGAAAGAGTGTTTATGCAAGAACGTCCTCTAAGAGAGGACTTATCAATTATAGAGGCAACTCTTTATGAAAAAATTTATGCCAAACATTGCACTATTCGCAATCCTAGCCTGCTTCTGGAGCGGTTCTTTTATCGGCATCAAAGAAGCTATCACCTTTTGGCCACCTTTGTTTAGCGCTGCCATACGTGTCACTGTTGCCTTACTTTTTCTTATGACTTTAATGTTGATCACCCGCAAAGATTTCGCCATCCCGTTTACTTTACGCTGGAGAATTTGGATCGTTGGTTTATTTTCACAATCTTTACCTTTTGCATTTTTATTTTGGGGAGAACATCTCATTTCACCAGGTCTTGCGGGTATTTTAAATGGAACAGCGCCTATTTGGACTTTACTGCTTTCTTTTGTTTTATTTCCAAAATCTAATCCATTTTCTATTGCAAAAACTCTAGGAATGATAACAGGGATGACAGGCATTATTATTATTTTTCTGCCATTAGTCACTATCGATAAACATTTGGCAACGCTATGGGGCGCTTGTTCGGTATTAGCAATGGCAATTTGTTACGGCATTGGCGCCATATTGAATCAACACTTTTTAACAGGAAAAGACAAAATCGATTTTATAAAAAATATTTATCACCAACATTGGGCCAGTGTGGTTTTTTTATTTAGTACATCATGCCTATTGGAAAAATGGCCCAACACCCAAACCTTATTTACTGCAACAACACCTTGGCTAGCCAGTATTTATCTAGGCGTCTTCTCTACAGGTATTGCTTGGATGATTTACTATCACTTAATACGCCAATGGGATGCGTTACGTGCGAGCACTGTGATGTATATTGTTCCGGTGCTTGCCTTATTTTGGGATTTTTTATTTTATGGCACTGTGCCATTAATAACGGAAATTTACGGTGTAATATTAATCATACTAGGTGTTGTCTTAACGCAATCGACTTATTTTAAGCAGCTTTTTTCGCGTGATCTTCCGCAAGATACATGTACATTGCCGGCACAACAAACAGAGTGAACAAAGTACCAATTGAAATTCCTGTTGAAATCACCAAACCGATGTCAAATCGACTGATAGCACCGGCTCCGGTTGCAAGCAACAAAGGGATAACACCCAAAACCATAGCCGCAGTTGTCATTAAAATAGGACGCAAACGAATTTCTGCTGCCATCTCAACAGCTTCGCGCTTACTCTTACCACTGCGCTGCAAGTCATTAGCAAATTGCACAATCAAAATACCATGTTTACTAATCAAACCAATCAATGTTACCAAACCCACTTCCGTATAAATATTCAATCCTGCACCACCTACACCCAATGAAATAAATAACATAGCACCACAAATAGACATAGGCACACTAATTAAAACAATTAACGGATCACGAAAACTCTCAAACAAAGCAGAGAGCGATAAGAAAATAATAATTAATGCTAAAAAGAAAGTCATCACTAATGCAGAACCTTCTTGAACATATTGTCTAGATTGTGCAGCATAATCAATAGTATACCCTTGTGGTATATTCTTCTGCGCGATGGCTTTTAACGTATCCAATGCTTTACCCATAGAAACACCTGGCGCTGCGATTGCAGAAATCGTTGCTGAGTTTAGTTGCTGAAAATGATTTAAGGACTCCGGAACAACTTCATTTTTTATTTTTACCACTGTTGACAATGGAATAACATCGCCCATTGCAGTTTTAATATAATAATTCAATATTTGATTCGCATTGATACGTTGCGGACGTAGTGTTTGCGGAATGACTTGGTACGAACGACCATAATAATTAAAATAATTGATATAACCCTCGCTCAATGCAGCGCCTAAGGAATTACCCACATCTTGCATAGTCAATCCAAATTGAGAAATTTTATCTCTATTCAAGACCAAAGTTGTTTGTAATTGATCTATCTTAAGATCTGGATCAAGATACATAAATAGTTTACTCGCGCGTGCACCATCTAAAATAGATTGCACAACCTTATTTAATTGATAAAAATCTTCTGTGGTCTGAATCACAAATTGAATAGGTAACCCTTTCCCACCTCCGGGCAATGAAGGAGGTTGAAACGCAGCAACTTTGGAACCCGCAATATCTTTAAATTGCTCCTGAACTTGCGGTTGTATTTGATTAGTTGTTAATTTACGTTTATCCCATGGAATCAATCCCATACCGATAATACTAGTATTAATTCCATTCGCGCCATCAATTTGAAAAATATTCTGCGCTTCGGGATACCCTTTAAATATCTTATATACTTGATCAGAGTTCAATTGTGTTTGCTGCAATGAAGAGTTTGCTGCCCCTGTCACCTGAGCAATAACAATACCTTGATCTTCTTGCGGCGCAAGCTCTGTCTGTGATGTCAAATACAAAAATGAAATACTCACTAAAATGATCACTGCAAAAACTGCGGTCACTGGCAAATAATTTAATGTGGAATGCAAAATATTTTTATATTTTTTTTCTAAAGAACTGAAAAGCCGGTTAACAACGCCAACTAGTGAATTTTCACCATTATGAGAAACTTTTAGCACTTTCGAACACATCATAGGCGAAAGTGTCAAAGCAATAACGGCAGATATAGTGACAGCACCTGCCAGTGAAAAAGCAAATTCTGTAAATAGCGCACCCGTTAAACCACCCATAAAACCGATAGGCGCATATACGGCAACAAGTACAACAGTGATGGCAATAATCGGGTTAGCTAATTCCCTAGCACCTAAAATTGCTGCATCCCAAGCAGATTTACCTTCTTCCATGTGCCGATAAACATTTTCGACTACAATAATAGCATCATCAACAACAAGACCAATAGCTAGCACTAGCGCTAACAGAGTTAATAGATTGACTGAATAATGCAGCAATAGCATAACAAAAAAAGCACCTACCAATGATAAAGGAATAGCAATCACAGGTACCGTGACAGAACGCACAGAGCCTAAAAACAAGAATATAACAACAGTCACAATAAGAATTGCTTCGCCTAAAGACTTAACAACTTCTTTGATGGAGCTATTCACATAATCAGATGAATCATAAACAATTTGTGCATTTAATCCTCTAGGTAAATCCCTTTGGATCTCCGGAAATAATTTTTTCACAGCATCAATAACAGTTAACAAATTGGCAGCAGGCGCCACTTGAATACCCAAATAAACCGCATGATGGCCGTTGAATCCCACCTCATTATCATAATTCGTAGCGCCCAATGAAACTTCCGCGACATCTTTTAATCGAATAATGGCACCATTCTGCGCCTTAATGACCATTTGTTTAAATTCATCTACGCTTGATAAATTCGTTGTGGCTGTTAAGTTGATAATAAACATATTGCCATCAGTACGTCCTACTGCAGAAATAAAATCATTATTCGCAAGCGCCGTACCTACCTCATCAGGTGTAATTTTGTATCCCGCAAGTTTGACAGGATCTAACCAGACCCGCATAGCAATAATACGTGGGCCTAATATCTCTGCAACTTGTACACCATTAATTGACTGCATTTTAGGTTGCACAACCCGTGTTAGGTAATCCGTCACTTTATTATTAGGCAAAATATTACTATAAAAACCCATATACATAGCATCCAATGTTTCAGCAACAGTAACGGTAATCACAGGTAACTGAGAATTTTTAGGTAATTGATTTAATACAGCATTAACTTTAGTGTTAATATCACTTAATGCTTTATTGGAATCATAATCCAACAATAAATTAACCGTAATTGTGCTAGTACTTGCTGTGCTAGACGATGTCATGTAATCAATACCACTAGCTTGTGCAATAGAATTTTCTAGAGGTGTAGTAATAAATCCTGCAACTATTGAAGGATCAGCGCCAGTATAACTAGTTGTCACAGTAACAACACCGTTTTCAGTAAAAGGATATTGCCTAATAGGTAGTGATCCCAACGCACGCACACCTAACACCAATATCATTAGGCTAATAACGGTCGCCAATACAGGTCGTTTGATAAAAATATCCGTAAACTGCATAAAAACCCTTTTATGATTTTTCTTTCACGATAGGATTCGCGCTATTATCTGGCTGCACAGCATTATTAATCGCAACCACACTGCCGTTTTTTAATTTCAGTTGGCCGCTAGTCACGACGGTATCACCTGCTTTGATTCCCTCAAGAATTGCAATTTGATCACCGCGTGTTTCTCCTGTTTTTACAAACGTTTGAGTCACTGTTTTTTTACTATCTGTTTCATCCACTACATAAACAATATCACCAAAAGGATTAAACGTGACCGCTGATTGCGGCAAGGTAATATAAGATTGTGGGTGACCTGACGTCACATCGACTGCTGCAAACATCCCAGGTAAAATCTCACCCTGCGGATTACTAAAAGTTGCTTCCACTTCTACGTTACGCGTGTTGACATCAGCAATAGGATCAATCGTGGTAATTTTTCCCGTAAATGTTTTACCTGAAACTGCATCCACTGTCGCTTGCACCATTTGCCCTATGGCTAATTGCCCTATTAATTGCTGTGGCACATAAAAATCAATATAAATGGGATCCAATTGTTGCAAAGTGACAACTTTATCACCCGCATTCAGATATTGTCCCGGATTCACAGCAGAAATACCTAGACGTCCGGTAAAAGGCGCACGAATTGTTTTTTTATGAACAGTGGCTGCTTGTTCTGCTACTTGCGCCAACAAACTTTTTAAATTGGCAAGATCGGTATCTAAGGTTTCTTTGCTAATCGCATTCGCTGCAAATTGTTCCTTGTCACGCTTATAGGTAATCGCCGCCATTTCCGCATTCGCTTCCAGAGCACGCAATTGATTTATTTCTGTCGATATATCCAATTGAACCAGTACTGTATTTTCCTGCACCATCGTACCCGGTAAAAAATAAATATTTCTTACCATACCAGGAAGTGAAGTCGTAACATTGACACCACGAATAGCACGTGTGCTGCCAACTGCATTCACAACAGGCTGCCACATAGAATAATCCGCTTTCATCGCAGACACGGTAACAACTTGGGAATATCTTGCCAGTGATAGTTTATATAACAAATCTGTAATGAGTTTATAAGTAAAAATTGCGACGAAAAAAATACCTACAACTAGCACCATAATACGCATACGTTTTTTTGTTTCAGCATTCATCTCCACCAATCACCTCCCAATGCTTGAAACAAAGCTGCAGTATCTGATAAACGTGCAGCTTGCGCTTTGATGCGATTAATGCGTGCTTGTTGATATTGGTTTTGTACGGTTAGTAATGAAATATAACTCACACCGCCGACTTTATATTGTTTTTCGGTTATGACTAGCGAACCTTTTGCGGCAATTTCAGCTGTTCTTTGATCTTTTAACGCACGCGAATCGTTTTCAATGGCGCGTAATGTATCTGCTACATTTTGAAATGCTTGCAAAACTGTTTGTCGATATTGCTCAGCTGCTGCTTGATAGGCATCGATGGCCGCTCGTTTTTGTGCTTGCAATGCACCCGCATTATAAATAGGCTGTAATAAATTACCGCCAAAATTCCACACATTGTTTGGATAAGCAAACAAATTTCCAGGTGTCGAATTCGTCCAACCATAAGCGCCTGTTAAATTAAATTGCGGATATAAATTAGCAACAGCCACACCGATTTTCGCACTCGCTGCATGCAAGGTAGCTTCAGCTGCCATCACATCAGGTCTATGTCGTACTACTGCGCAAGGCAAACTAGTAGGCAATATTTGCGGTAACTTTAATGTATCTAAATTAATGTGAATCGCTTGTGTATTTCCAGGAAATTCACCAATCAATACGGCAAGAGAATGCTGTAATTGTGCGCGGGTTTGTTCTAACTGCGGCAATATCGCTTCCGTTGCCGCTAACTGATTGACTTGTTGTAAAACATTAGCGCCCGATGTGCCACCGAGTTTATATTGTTTTTCTACTATTTTTAATTGCTCTTTTAAAGCAATAATAATGTCATGCATTGCATCAATTTGCGCATCCATCGATGCGATACCTAATGCGGTTGTGACAATATTTGAAGTTAGTGTTAAATAAGCCGCATCATAAAGATAGCGATTGTAATCTACTTGAGCCGCAAATGCTTCTACTTGTCTACGCAAACCGCCAAAAACATCTAACGTATAGGATATATTCACTCCTGCATTATATAAATTAAATTCAACCGTAGGAGAACCTCCGATATTTGCACCCGTACCGCCAATATTTTGGACGGAATAACGCTGACGCTGTGCACCCAGCTGCCCTGTGACTGATGGATACAATGTCGAACCAATCTGTGCATTTAATAATTCTTGCGCTTGCTTCCAATTTGCTAAAGCAGCTTCTAGATTTGGACTATGCGCCAAACCTGCATCTATCAATTGATTGATTTCTACAGAATGAAATAACCGCCACCATGCGGCTGGAACATCACAACCCGCAATAAAATACTGTCTTTGCCCTTCTGCTCTGACGGTTTTTTTAGGAACAGGTGATTGTGTATATTGACTAACAGGTGGTGCCAAAGGTGGACGAAAATCTGGGCCTACCATGCAAGCTGTGAGCAAGCATGATGCTGCAATTAAAAAATACGATTTCCTTTTAAATTGCATATAATTGAGCAGTCCATGATCGTTCAGAATCGCTAATTATATCTTTATATTCTCTGTTTCGATACACTATTCTAATGATGGATATTGTTTTTATCAGCCTTATTTTGCTTGTCTTCGGTCTGTCGTTCGGGCTGATTTATTTTTTTGATTTTTTATCAAGGAGCAAGTAATGGATCTCTACTGGATAGGAGGTCTAGTCGCTGCAGGATTATTCATTTATTTATTGATTGTATTATTTAAACCTGAATTGTTCTAAAGGATGAGCACGTGACATTAACAGGGATTGGGCAAATTCTTTTTTACCTATTCATTTTACTTTTATGCGTGAAGCCATTAGGTTGGTATATGGCGAAAGTATATCGAGGGAAATATATTGGCCTCAAATTTTTACTACACCCTCTCGAAAAATGGATTTACCGTTTCTGCAATATTCGACCGCACCAAGAAATGCATTGGCAACAATATCTATTCGCATTTTTATTTTTTAATTTATTTGGCCTGTTGCTTGTCTATGCATTGCAACGTTTACAATTTTATTTACCATTGAATCCACAAGCATTTCCAAACGTTCCGCCTGATCTTGCGTTTAATACAGCCGCCAGTTTTATCACAAACACTGATTGGCAAGCGTATAGCGGTGAATCTACGTTAAGTTACTTTACACAAACAACCGCATTAACCGTACAGAATTTTCTTTCTGCTGCATCAGGCATGGCTTTATTAATCGCTTTTATTCGCGGTATTACGCGGCAAAACACTAAAGATATCGGTAATTTTTGGGTAGATACTATTCGCGGTATACTTTATATTTTACTGCCATTAGCGTTGGCTTTTTCTATTATCTTAACCTCACAAGGTGTTATTCAGAATTATAAACCTTACGAAAAAATTCATTTGTTACAACCCACCACTCAAACAGAACAAATTATACCGATGGGCCCTGCCGCTTCTCAAATTGCTATTAAACAATTAGGCACTAACGGCGGTGGATTTTTTGCAGCAAACTCAGCGCACCCTTTTGAAAATCCTACGTCCACCACTAATTTCCTTGAAATGTTAGCATTACTCTTAATACCAGCGGCACTTTGTTACACTTATGGCGCATTGGTAAAAGATAAACGACAAGGATGGGCTATTCTTCTAGCTATGTTACTCATTTTTATTCCTTGTGCAGGATTAGATTATTATGCAGAACAAAGCAAAAATCCGCAATTAACAAGCCTCAACCTCCACACAAACAAAAATATGGAAGGAAAAGAAATTCGCATAGGCGTTGCTAACTCTAGTCTATGGGCAACGGCTACTACTGCATCGTCTAATGGATCAGTGAATGCAATGTTAGATTCTTTTACTCCGTTAGGTGGTTTAATACCGTTAATATTATTACATCTAGGTGGGGCTATCTTTGGCGGCGTTGGCTCTGGTTTGTATCAGATGCTACTGATGATTATTATTACTGTATTTGTAGCAGGCCTCATGGTAGGCAGAACACCAGAATATTTAGGTAAAAAAATTGAACCATTTGAAATGAAAATGGCTTGTTGCGCCGTATTAATCACGCCTTTTATAGTGTTATTACTGACTGCTATCACTACCTTAACAACATCCATTACAGGAACACACGGATTCACGCAAATATTATATACTTTCTCATCCATGGTAAATAATAATGGTAGTTCACTACAAGGACTTGACGTCAATACACCGTTTTATAATGTTCTTGGTGGCATAGCAATGCTGATAGGTCGTTTCTGGATAGCAATACCTATATTGGCAATTGCCGGTTCACTTTCACAGAAAAAAAATATCCCGGCAACTTCAGGAACATTGCCAACTCATACGTTACTTTTTATTTTGTTACTTATCAGTATTATCATCGCATTAGGTGCACTCACTTTCTTCCCTGCATTAGCGCTTGGGCCCATTGTTGAACATTTATTATTTTGGGGAAACAATGCACACCAATAAAAAAATTATAAAAATCGCAATACGTGACGCGCTTTTTAAATTAGCGCCGCAACATCAAATTCACAATCCCATTATGTTTACTGTTTATATTGTCTCCATACTCACAACAGGTTTATTTTTGCAAGCTGTGTTTTCTAAGGGCGATGCGCCAGCGAATTATATCTTTGCTGTCTCGCTGTGCCTTTGGTTTACTTTATTATTTGCGAATTTTGCTGAAGCCATGGCAGAAGGACGTGGTAAAGCACAAGCAGAATCTTTAAAAAAATCACGCCGCGATATTCAAGCAAAAAAACTTTCCAAAGCTTCTCGCACAGCTAAAATCACACTGGTGGAGTCCAACGAATTACATGCAGGCGATCTTGTACTCGTAGAAGCAGGTGATTTTATTCCAAGTGATGGTATTGTGATTGAAGGCGTAGCATCATTAAATGAAAGTGCGATCACAGGCGAAAGTGCGCCGGTTATTCGTGAAAGCGGCGGCGATAGAAATTCCGTCACTGGGGGCACTCAAGTACTTTCCGATTGGTTAATTATAAGCATCACCGCAAATCCTGGTGAAACATTTTTAGATACTATGATTGCATTAGTCGAAGGCGCTAAACGTAAAAAAACCCCTAACGAACTTGCTCTCACTATTTTATTAACTGCATTGACGTTAATTTTCTTATTTGTTTGCGTATCTTTATTACCGTTTAGCATTTACAGCAGTATTGCATCAGGCACGGGAAAAGTTGTTAGCATCACCACCTTAGTTGCTTTATTTGTATGTCTTGCCCCTACAACCATTGGCGGTTTGCTTTCTGCTATTGGCATAGCTGGCATGGATCGCATGATTCAAGCAAACATTATTGCTACCTCAGGACGCGCAGTAGAGGCGGCAGGCGATATTGACACATTAATTCTCGATAAAACCGGCACGATAACCTTAGGCAATCGTCAAGCTACTGAATTTATTCCAGCAGCAGACGTCACCATTACTGAACTGGCAGATGCAGCACAATTAGCATCACTGGCTGATGAAACACCCGAGGGTCGCAGCATTGTTATTTTAGCCAAAGAAAAATACGGTTTGCGCGGCCGCAGCATTGAAGAATTAGGCGCAAGTTTTATTCCTTTTACCGCGGAAACTCGCATGAGTGGCGCAAATTTACCAGGAAGACAGATTCGTAAAGGTGCAGCGGAAGCAATCGAAGCTTATGTCAAACAATTCTCTGGAACTATACCTGAATTCGTGAAAAAAAATATTGAAACAATCGCACGCAAAGGCGGAACTCCATTAGTCGTTGCTGAGGGCGCAAAAATTCTAGGTGTGATTCATTTAAAAGACATTATCAAAGGTGGTATTCGCGAACGTTTTGCTAGATTGCGTGAGATGGGAATCAAAACAATCATGGTAACCGGCGACAACCCTCTCAGTGCTGCAGCAATTGCAGCTGAGGCAGGCGTTGATGATTTTCTTGCAACAGCAACACCTGAAAATAAACTTTCTCTTATTCGTCGTCTACAAGCACAAGGTCATTTGGTAGCAATGACAGGTGATGGCACAAACGATGCTCCTGCACTCGCACAAGCTGACGTTGCTGTCGCCATGAACACAGGCACCCAAGCTGCTAAAGAAGCAGGAAATTTAATTGACCTAGATTCTAATCCAACAAAAATTATCGAAGTTGTGGAAATTGGCAAACAATTATTAATGACGCGTGGCGCCCTCACTACTTTTAGTATTGCCAATGATATTGCCAAATATTTTGCGATTATCCCTGCCGCATTTGCTGCCACTTATCCCGAATTAAACGCTTTAAACATTATGCATCTTGCAACACCAGAAAGTGCGATTCTTTCCGCTATGATTTTTAATGCCATCATCATTATTTTCTTAATTCCGTTGGCATTGCTAGGTGTAAAATATAAACCGACAACAGCGGCAAAATTATTAAGAATAAATGTACTGGTGTATGGTCTAGGCGGATTAATAGTGCCATTTATTGGAATAAAATTAATTGATTTACTGCTAACATTAATATAAAAACGACATCCTTCAGGGAAAAATATGTCAAATATATTGCAAATGATAAAAACAGCATTGTTGTTATTAATACTCATGACGTTATTTACCGGCGTTATCTATCCAGGCGTTGTTACATTATTGGCGCAAACTTTTTTCCCTAAACAAGCCAATGGCAGTTTATTGTATTTAAATAATCAAAAAATAGGATCCAAATTAATAGGTCAATTATTTACTGATCCAAAATATTTCTGGGGCAGACCTTCGGCAACACCCCACTTCCCTTATAATGCTTTATCTTCATCCGGCTCTAACATAGCAACCGCTAGTACGCTTTTTTTAACTATTGTTAAAAAACGCATAGATACACTCAAACAAGCTGATCACGAGACACAGCTACCCATACCGCTTGATTTAGTCACTGCCTCGGGCAGCGGCTTAGATCCTCATATCACATCTTATGCTGCGTTTTTTCAAGTGCATCGAATTGCCAAAGCTCGTCACATCTCTGAACAGAAAATTTTATCATTGGTACAAGACCAAATAAAAAAACACAAAGTAATATTGGGTGAATCCCGTATCAATGTTTTAGAATTAAATTTAAAACTCGATGAGGTAAAATAATGTCAGAACAACGCCCCGATCCCGAAGTTTTACTTAAACGTGTTCAGGCCGAAGAACAACAAGAAAAACGTGGTAAATTAAAAATTTATTTAGGCGCAGCACCCGGTGTTGGTAAAACTTATAGCATGTTAGAAGATGCACACGTCAAACACGCACAAGGATTAGACGTTGTTATCGGTGTAGTAGAATCACATGGCCGCGAAGAAATAGAATCCCTATTAAAAAACCTTACCATTCTTCCTAAAAAAACGATAGTTTACCGTGATAAAGAATTATTCGAATTCGATTTAGATGGCGCACTACAACGTAATCCTGGATTAATTTTAATTGATGAGATGGCACACACCAATGCACCCGGTGTACGCCATGCCAAGCGTTGGCAAGATATTAAAGAATTATTAGATTGTGGCATCGATGTCTACACAACACTAAACGTACAACACATTGAAAGCCTTAATGATATTGTATCACAAATCATTCACACTCACATTAAAGAAACTGTACCTGACTTTATGCTGGAGTTAGCAGAAACAATAGAATTAGTCGATTTACCTACCGAAGATTTATTAAAACGCTTACAAGAAGGTAAAGTTTATATTCCCAAACAAGCAGAACTTGCTGTTGAGCATTTTTTTCGAAAAGGCAATCTCTCCGCTTTGCGTGAATTAGCTTTACGTGTTACCGCGGAACGCGTAGGCGCACAAGTGCTCTCTTACCGCCAAGGTAAGGGCATAAAACATATCTGGCCCATCAAAGAAAAATTATTGGTTTGCATAGGCTCAGGGCAACGCTCCGCAAAATTGCTACGTGCCACGCACCGCATGGCACAAAGTTTAAAAGCAGAGTGGATAGCCGTGCATATCGATGACCCACGCTTGCCTGTCAGTGAAGACAAGCAAAATGCCATCATTCAAAATTTACGTCTTGCAGAACAGCTAGGTGGTGTGACCCGCATTTTAACTGCCACCGATTTTGTCAAAGAAATTATTCAATTTGCTCACGAACAAAATATTACAAAAATCGTGATGGGAAAACACAAACGTCCACTGTGGAAAAATTTAATTTCCAGAAGCCTGTCTGATCAATTAATTCGACACAGTGGTGAAATAGACATTTATATCATTAGTGGTGACGCCACAGAATTAAAACCTCCAAAAAAATCAGAAAAAAAACGCCTCATCCCTTGGGGAATCTATCATCTTGCAATAGGTGTTGTAGCAGTTATTACATTAATCAATTATTTTATAGAGCCTTATCTCAGTATTTATAATTTGATATTTATTTATTTGCTAGGCACATCTAGCATAGGATTATTTGGTTATATTGGGCCTGCGCTACTGACCGCATTTTTAAGTATTTTGGTTTGCGATTTTCTCTTTGTACCACCTACATATAGCTTTTCCATTGAGAACACGCAACATATTATAGCATTTGTTTTGATGTTCGTTATATCACAAATTATTAGTTCGCTTGCAATTATCATGCGTAGACAAACCGCGATTTTACGTCTTGCAGAACGGCATAGCGCAACACTGCATTCGCTGAGCCGCAAATTAGCAAGCACACGTGGTGTTGATAAATTATTAGAAATTGGTGTCAAAATACTTTCTGACGTTTCTGACAGTGGCATTATTGCATTACTTCCAGACAATCATGAACTTACGATTCGCTATGCTTACAAAACTGAAAAAAAACTCAATGAAAAAGAGCAAAGCGTTGCTGAATGGGTTTATGAACTAGGACAAATTGCAGGACTAGGTACTGATACATTACCTTTTTCAGACGCACTTTATGTGCCCATGTTAGGATCACAAAGTGTTATCGGTGTTTTACGCTTAAAACCTTTACACCCAAGAAAATTATTTTCCCCCGAACAAATGCATCTACTAGAATCTTGCGCTAATCAAATCGCATTAGCGCTGGAAGTAGACCATTTACAAGAACACACACAAAAATCAGAATTACAAACAGAAGGTGATCGCGCCCGCATTGCCTTGTTACAAGCTGTTTCACATGATTTACGTGCACCCGTGGCTGCTATTATTGGTTCTGCAAATACTTTAATGGAATTAGGCGATAGCATGGATCCCAAAAAAATAAAATACCTAGGTAAAGATATTGACCAAGAAGCAGATGAGCTAAACCGTTTAATTCACAATTTATTGCAAATTACTTATCTAGAAGCAGAAACAGTGAGGTTACAAAAAAAAATGGGATCACTACCTGACCTCATCGATGATGTTATAGCAAAACACCAACATAAATTTGGCAAAAAACGCATTCTTACCCACTATGCCAATAATCTCTCGCTAGTACCTTTTGACCATACACTCATTCAAGAAGTATTATTAAATCTTTTAGATAATGCTTTAAAATTTACATCTAAAGATACACCCATCGAAATTAGCGTGGAACCCGCTCAAAATAAAATAATTATTGCTGTCAAAGATCAAGGCCCGGGCATTGTACCCGATGAAGTGAATAAGCTTTTTGAAAAATTTTATCGTGGTCGCATGCTAACCTCTGAACGCGGTCTTGGCCTAGGTCTCGCTATTTGCCGTAATATTATCAAAGCTCACGGCGGCGACATTTGGGCCGAAAACCGCGAGCCTACAGGTGCTGCTTTCTATTTCACCTTACCCATAGAATCCCACTAGACCTCCCGGCTATTTTGGAGTACACTACAATTTAGACGCGTCCATTTTGGAGTACGGTGAAAAACAGCCATGAAACGATACTGCGAACCCTTTATTTTCAAAGACTTACAAAAAAAGATGGTTTTTATCGGTGGTCCACGACAAGTAGGCAAAACCACCTTGAGTAAATCACTTTGTCATGGTGAATTCGCTCGAGGAATTTATCTCAACTGGGACAATGATCAAGACAGACAAGCTATTTTACGCAAACAATGGCTAACAGATAGTCCTCTCGTCATTTTTGATGAATTACATAAATATCCAAAATGGAAACGTTGGATCAAAGGTATTTACGATACCAAACCTAATCACCAACAATATATCGTAACAGGTTCTGCACGCTTAGATACTTATAAACGCGGCGGTGATTCACTGATGGGACGGTATCATTACTGGCGTTTACATCCATTAACGATCGATGAATTACCCGCAAATATCAGTACACAACACGGCTATGAAAGATTATTAACATTAGGCGGATTTCCTGAACCCTTTTTTTCGAACGATGAACGCGAAGCACGTCGCTGGCGGCGCGAACGTTTTGACCGTGTTTTACGTGAAGATATTCGCGATTTAGAATCCATTAGACAAATTCAATTATTATCGCTCTTCATCGATGCCTTACGTGAACGTGTAGGCGGTATGATTACCTTGGCCAATCTTGCAGAAGATTTACAAATATCGCCAAAAACAGCTAAACACTGGTTAACCGTGATCGAAAAAATGTATCTAGCATTTCCTATTTACCCCTTAACAAAACAAATTCCACGTGCAATTCTAAAACCACCTAAAGTTTATTTCTATGATAATGGCGACGTCAGCGATAATAATGGTTCACGCTTAGAAAACTTAGTTGCCACTACCTTATTAAAACGTTTACATTTTATCGAAGACTACCACGGCTATCGCTGTAGCCTACACTATATCCGCGACAAAGATGGACGCGAAGTAGATTTCGTAACGATTATTAATAACAAAGTCACTGATTTAATTGAAGTAAAAAACTCTGACACAACCATTTCTACCAGCTTAAAATATTATGCAGAAAAATTAAAACCACAACGCATGATTCAATTGGTCGGCAATCTTGAACGCTCTTATCATGACGGCAATATCTTGGTCACTCATCCTATTCAATTTTTCAAAAACCCGCCTTGGGCATAGCTTACTGATTTTACTATCTTTTCCCTATTACGCCGCAACTTAGAATCAATGCTATAATAATGGTAATAGCAGCTATAAAATTATTACATAAAGAGGAGATTCATTATGACTGCCGCCGCGAATGCACCTAAATCAGATGCCAAAAACGGAAATGAAATAACGCGCAAGCTGCTTCTTGCAGTCATAGAAAATAATGGCCCTGAAGAGGCACGAGCATTAGGCAACTATATTAGAACACTTTCTCCCGAAAAAGCCGCGGAAAGTTATTTAACACAAATTGATAATGGCGAAAATTTACAGGCATTAGTATCTCTCACATCAAGAGAAGATGTAAAAACTGAAGATATATCTGCCGGAATACTGATCGCACTAATTCAAGCAAAACAGGATCGCCCAAGCCTTCTTAGACCACAAGCAGAACAAGCAATTGCATTAATTCAAAAAAAACACCCTTCGATTGAACCCTGGCTTTCTTGTCGTAAATATATAGCTGCTCTAGAAGAAAAAAACATTTTGAGAAAAATCCAACAATTAGAAGAAATTGCAAACAGCAACCATGGAATCATAGCACATCTAGCATGTAGAGAAATATTAAAAAACATCCCAAATAAAAACATCGATGCACGCATAAATGCTTTTGAATTATTTTATCAAAAATCTTGCGTAACAGAAAATAGAAACACAGCGATATTACCGCTACGTATGGAGATCCTAAAACAATTAGAAGAATTTCAAGGTCAAAATACAAATAACACACGTATCTCCTCATTATTAGCAAAATATTACTTGCAAGAAGCAAAATCCATGATGGTTTTTGACACAGAAACTGCGAGAGACTTTCTAGACAAAGCTGAAAAATTCTGTTCTCCAACTATAAAACTTCAAGATACAAAAGATAGCAAAACAACCGTCACTGCAACAGCGACAACACAAACTTCAGAATTAGCAGAAAGCATAAAACAATTACGTCTCGATATTACTTACAAAGAAGCAGGCGAACAAAAAGCGACAGAAGAAACACTAGAAACACTAGCCGATAAAGGCCATTTAACTTCAATCCTCATCACCCTAAAAAAGTATAATCAAAAATCAGAACCCGATTTAAATATGTCAATTCTAAATAACATTTTTGAAAAAGTGAAATTTGCTTTAGATAAGGCAATAGAAACAAATAATGCTACACTTGCTAGTGATATATTAATCGAAATCAAACACCTCAAGTCTAAAACTACAGGAAAAATCGAACAAGCATGTGATGCTATTGTCGCTGAATCATTTGGCACCGATACAGACATAGAAAACATTGATTTCATATTCTCTCGATTAAATAAAGAAAAAAATGGTACCTCCTATATAGACTATTCTTACGGTATGTATTGCGATATTTTATTAAATAAAACAAAATTACCACCTCTTTTGCAAAATGGTATTAAGCCGTTACTCACTCAGATGGAAGGAAAATTCATTGAAGCTTATGAAGAAAATAAAACATTGACTGACGAACGCCTCAAACGAATTACACAACAACCAATCCCTTACAAAAAAGGCAAATTCTCTGAAGATTTCTCTTCATATTGTGCTTGGCAAGGTCAACTCTGGGCCATGGAAAAACGTTTTGAGCTTCACAAAAAAAATAAGGATACAAGCCGAGCCACTTACTGGGCATGCAAAATAGCCATGCATCCAGAAACTTCCCAGCTAAAACGACTAGATATGCGCGAATATATTTGCCAAATCAAATCGAATGAAGAAAATAAAAATAGACTAACTAAAGAAGAATACCGCATAGCTAGAAGCCGTCTTTATTTAAGTTTAATAGACATGGCTAGCCCTGTTACACAAGATCAATTAGATATCGTTATTGATAAGCATTTAAAAAGCTCAACATTTAGCGATAAATTACGTAACGAAATTAACAAATCTATTAATCAAGCAAGAGGAAAGGAAAAATTTGATCAATTCTATTCTACACCTATTGCTCCGCTGATATCCGCTAAAACAATGCCTATTAGCAGCACTACAATGGCTACAGCAACCACCGCGATGGCTGTAACTACTACGACGACTGCAACCACCGCAACTACTTCGACAGCAACAAAACACCACTCTACACCTATGAGTACTGCTCTAACCTTGACTGCCACTAGTATGCCAACACCCTCTGCTCCTCCTCCAGTAGAAAAAGAGGGAGAGCCTAATGTAGCAGTAGATCTAGAAAAAGAGGGAGAGCCTAATGTAGCAGTAGAGACCCCTACAAAAGAGGTCATTTCACAACTCGAAAAGGAGTTGCAGAATGCCATTGACACATGGAACTCAAATAAAGATTCTTTAAATTTAAAAAAACTATTAGAGATACAAGAAACATTTAAGTTAGCTTTTAACAAAACGAAAACTATTGGATACCATTTAAAGAATTACAATACATTCTTAGATTGCGATATAGCAGTTAGTACGACCGCATCCGCAGCACACTCAGCACAAGAAGAACAACCCGGTAGCACTATTACTCATTCCTCGATAAAGAATGTTGGACTTTTTCCTACACCATCGGCTTCTTCCCAAACACCCCACAGTACACAACCATCTAAATCCAATAAAAGTAAACGAGTAGTGTTACTCGCCGGCGGCGGAACCTCTTCTACTGCAAAACCCAAACTAGCAGAGAAATCAGACGCTGACAGTTCTCCACCTACGCCTACCCGAAGAAGCAGCGGTACATAAAAATTTTGTGCGCTACGCTCGGGATGACACTGGATCCCGCGGACAAGCCGCGGGACGACGGACTCAAATGAATTATTTAATAATATTCACTTCCCCACACCGAAAAAATTCCCGCGCCCCATCTTCCATCTGCAAAATTAATTCCCCTTGCTCATTCACTCCTTGCACTACACCTGAAACAATATTCTTAGGCAATTGCAGGCTAATTTTTTTCCCCACTAAAAAATCCTGTTGCTGCCATTCCTGATAAAAAGAATCAAATCCAGATTTTTCATAACAAGAAACACCTGCTAATAATTCATTGATTAACAATCCTGTTAATTCATTTCTAGAAACAGATATTATTTCATTTAAACCCATCCAAGATTGCGTCAACGTTTCTGGCAAATAAAGATTGACACCAACACCAATGACAACTGCAAAACCCGCACGCTCTAATAAAATTCCCGCTACTTTACGACCTTGAATAAAAATATCATTCGGCCACTTCAATTGCACATCAAGCGTGTAATGCCGTAATGCACGACTGACCATCACTGCAACTGCCAAACTTAAATTAGCAATATCCGCCATCGCATCACGAAAACACCACAACAAAGAGCAATAGATATTCGAATGCTTAGGCGAATACCAAACGCGTCCCTGCCTGCCTCGCCCTGCTGTTTGCTCTTCTGCCAAACAGATATGGCCTGAGATTGGATTTTTTTTTGCGGAATTTAATAAATAAGTATTCGTTGAATCAATCGATGCAAATATATCTACTTTTTTTAAAAATTGCTTATTTATGTCTAAAATAAACTCTTTTATTGATTCTATTTTAATCAATTCCACCATGGGCCCGCCTTTAATACTGACCATTGAAACTGCAAATTCTGATACAAACACATTTTTTTAACCACTAATATCTTGGTAAATACTAAAAAAAATGTTTTAATACTAAATTGTATAACATTTGATGAAAGGAACTCACATGAGCACAGCCCTAGTATTGATTGATTTTCAAAATGATTATTTCCCAAACGGCAGGATGCCGCTGGAAAAAAGCGCCGAAGTAAGCAGTAAAGCTTTGGAAGTTTTGCAGGCATTCCGTAGTAAACAATTACCGATTATTCACGTGCAACATATTTCTACTCGACCTGATGCCGTGCATTTTTTACCGTGCACTAAAGGCGTTGAATTTTATCCTAGTTTGCATCCGTTGAAAAACGAACACACTGTGAAAAAACATTATCCTAATGGTTTCAAAGATACTAATCTATTAAATCATTTAACTAAAAATCATATTCAACATTTAGTGTTTTGCGGCATGATGACACATTTATGTGTAGAAGCGACAGTACGTGCAGCTTATGATTTTGGTTTTAGTTGCACAGTGTTACATGATGCGTGCACTGGTAAAAATCTTGAGTTTAGTGGTATGTCTATTCCATCGCAAACAGTACATCATGCATTTCTTGCTGCATTGCATCCCACTTATGCGCAAATCACTAGCACTAAGGAATTATTGCAACGCTTAGCAACGCAGAAAATGGCGACAGCGATATAAGAGTGTCATCCTAAAGCGTGTCATTCCGAGCGTAGTAGCTGTCATCCAGAGCCGCGTTTTTTGCGGCGAAGGATCTCCTACTTACAGAGAGATTCCTCGCTACGCTCGGAATGACATAGCAGTCCCTTCTCCCCTTGGGGTTACTTCACCGAAAATGCAAACACCGAAGCATACACACCATGCGAATGTTTTTCTTCTTTACCACTAGTATGATTTGTCACTGCAAACAACACCGATGAAGAAGTCGACATAACAATACCTGTCGCAGGATAAGCATTCGTACTCGTACTACTAGAAGAACTCGAAGTAGTAGTAGAACTCATGCTATTGATGTCAACAACAACAGCCATCGTATTATCTCTATAAGCTGCATAATCAAATGCATTGTTATCACTTTCATCCCATGCGAATGCTGTTTGTCTTGTTGTTTTATTATTAAAATGCGAGAAACGTTTGTTTTTATCATAGCATACAACAATTTCTTCGCCTGGATAAATCACTTTACCCGGCAATAAAGCAATATAAAAATTACCTTTGCCATCATGACAATATTCCGCATTAGGCCTTACTGAATGATTAACAATACAACCTTCATTACCTTTTCTCGAAGGATCACGCTCTATCCTATCTACCTTTGTTCTATTTGTTATCGCATAAGCCATACTGTCTAAATTGGGCTTATAATCTGCCGTAACCAGCACACCTTCAAATGTACAAATATCTCTTTCATGCAAAGTTTCCAAAGCAATTGTTTTCCACTCATTAGTTTCACTATCAGGAACCAAAGCTACTTTATGTCTTTGCGTTTTACCATGCCATGTGTCAGCTACATGCGCTTCATATCCTAGTATTTTTTGAAAATGTTTAGCAAATGTTTTACTACCCACTAAAACAGTATTTTCAGGTAATTGCGGATATTTTTTGCGGTAATATTGATACATAGGATCTTTAGCATCTTCTTGTTTTTTTTCTGCTAAATTTTTCTTTAACATTTCTCGTTCTTTATTAAATTGTTCTACATACGCTTTGTAAAATTCGTCTATTAAATTTTTTTCTTGTAGTCTATCACGAATATGAGCAAAGCGAGGATGATTAACATCAGGTATACCATCGCCAGTCCAACGATAAGCATCTCGCTGGCCTTGTTCTACGCCAAAGTCTTTCGCTTCTTTTTCCTCACTGACATTTTGTTCCACCACTGGTTCTATTGCAGTTCTTCTTAAAATAAAAGCACTGGATTGATTCGTTGTTGCTTGAGAAAAACTTTCATCTTTTTCATCAACAACAGGATCGACATCCATTTTTTTTGCCTTCTCCTTACTAAACGGTGTTTTTCTTTTAGAACCCTTTCCTGAAGAAACAGTTTTTTGAGTTTCATTTTTATTATCGGTTACGATAATTAATTTATTTACCTCAGAAAGCATATCATTTCTCTTTCTGTTTTTTTTCATTTTTTTAAGTTCATCATGGAATTCTTGCAATTCATTGTTATTGAAGAGTAAAAATCTAACCAATCTTCCATAATGAGGACGCTGAGCATGCGCCAAATAGACTACTTTTTCTGAAAAATCTACTAGCATTTTTTTTCTCACTTCTAGCGAAATATTTTCACAATGCACTTTCAAGGCGTTGTTATTTGTCAATAATGCATCAGTTAACTTCGCCCAACAATTGATAATATTTAAAATCTTTTGCAAAAAAGAAAAAGATATATTTTTATCACAACATCCTTCAGTAAACTCAGAATTCTCAAGAATTTTATCTGACGTTTGACCCCATTGAATAGCTGATGCATTGCGATTCTCTAAATCTGTCCAAAGATCTGATAAATGCTTTTTCCGCTCCTTTAATCCTAACCCGGATAAAAGCAATACTCGTGAATAACAGAGATAACCATACTCTGTCCCTTTGCCTGTAATTGCTCTTTCTTTACTTTTTTTCTCAAGATCCCGCTCAATGGAAATCAACCTATCATTCAATATATGCTCAGGATAAGTTTTAATAATTATTGTAAAAAATTCTTTTAATTGATCTGGATCACTGCTACAACCATAAATACGCACTAAATCTTTTAATAGATCAATGTCAGGGTGATCTGATTGGTTAATCGTATGCAAGTGTTTTATTAATTTCTTATTGTTCTGAAAACTAAGAAAAATCCGGACATAATGTTTTTCACCAGAACATATTTTTTTAAACCATTGGTAACTTTCCTCACCTGTTACTTCCTTTGCTCCAGTAGAATAACGCTTAAAATCACTGTTATCCATCAGCTGGTTTAAGGTAGTCGTACTAGTGAAATGAGGGACAAATAAATCTGTTAACAAACCATTTAATGAATCTTGATTTGAATTTCTTAGAGCAATTCTTAAAACTGCCATTTTTCTAGATTGTTCTTCTCTATTACTTGTATCTACGATAGTTCGGATACCATCAACAAACATATCTAATTGTCTTTCGAGAAAATCGAAATCAAACTCTCGCAAATAAACAGCAAGTGATGTTCTTAAAGGATCTCGAGAACAATAGATTATATTTAAAATAATATCAAAATTCTTCTCTTGATCATCTTCTGATGCATTAACTCTATCGGAAAAATGACGCATAAATTTTTTATTTTTAGAAAAGGATAGCATCACATCTCGAAAATACATGAAACGCTTATTGTTATATATAGAAATAATTTGATGTAACAGATAATAATATTTTTTATAATCTTTTCCACCATTTTGACATTCTTTAATAAGTGGAGAATTATCTAAAAATTCTTTATGGTTATGCTGATGGATTTTTTTACTATTTAATACTTTGATAAATTCGTCTACATCCGGGTATGACTCCGTTTCTATCGGATTTAATTTTTGACGTTTAACAGATGCTTCACCATTTGAGTTATGCAAACGCTGACTTGATAACATAGATACACACTCACGAATAACTAGGATAAGATATGGCACCTAGGTATAAATAAGGTGCCACTCCTCGTTTTGTTTTGAATACTAACAAGCTTACTTTAGCAGAGTAATCTTAAGGAAAAATTAAGATGGGCCCCAAAACAGCATTTTTTTCAAAAAAATTACTGGCTTGGTTTGATCAACATGGGCGCAAACACTTGCCCTGGCAGCAAAATAAGACTCCCTACCGCGTCTGGGTCTCGGAAATTATGCTGCAGCAGACCCAAGTTAGCACGGTTATTGCCTATTTTGAGCGCTTTATGCAACGTTTTCCGGATATAACTAGCCTTGCTGAAGCACCTTTAGATGAAGTGCTCCATCTTTGGACAGGGTTAGGCTATTACTCACGCGCTCGCAATTTGCATAGCTCGGCACAGCAAATTATGGGTGAGCACCAAGGTATTTTCCCCAATGAGTTAACTTCTTTAGAAAAATTACCAGGCATTGGTCGTTCTACTGCAGGAGCAATTCTTGCAATTGCTTTCGAAAAAAAAGCAGTCATCTTAGATGGAAATGTCAAACGTGTATTAACTCGTTTTCATGCTATTACCGAATGGCCAGGCAAACCCGACATCACCGAAAAACTTTGGCACTACGCCGAACAATACACGCCTGATAAACGTATCGCTGATTACACTCAAGCGATTATGGATTTAGGCGCAACACTTTGCACACGTACTAAACCCGCATGTCATGAATGTCCATTAAAAAAAGAATGTAAAGCCTATCAATTAAATATAGCAACTGAATTACCTGTTGCAAAACCCGCAAAAAAAATTCCTGTGCGGAAAACTATTTTTTTAATTATTCAACACAGAAACTCATCTTCTCAAAATGTCGCGCGTAGCGTACAAATTTTTTTACAAAAACGCCCACCCACAGGCATCTGGGGCAGTCTTTGGAGTTTCCCAGAAATCTCAGGCAACCCTAGCAACAAAGAAATCACCGAATTCTGTCAAAAAAAATTTTCACAACCCATTAAAACATGGAAAACAGGCAAAACATTTCGCCACACTTTCAGTCATTTTCATTTAGATATCACACCTATCTTTATTCAACTGAATAAAACAAATTTGAAAATCATGGATAGCGAACAACAAATTTGGTACAACTTACATGAAAATCCCAACATAGGATTACCAGCGCCCGTCAAAACACTTTTGGAGTCTCTCACATGTCCCGCATGATTTATTGCAAAAAACTCAAAAAAGAAAGCCAAGCCTTAGACATCCAACCTTACCCCGGAGCACTCGGCGAAAAAATCTTGAGTGAAATCTCTAAAGAAGCCTGGCAGCAATGGCTAAACCATCAAACCATGCTAATTAACGAATACCGCTTAAGCATGGTAGACCCCAAAGCCCGCGAATTCCTACGCAAAGAAATGGAAAACTTCCTCTTCGGCGACGGCAGCCAAAAGCCGGCGGGTTATACCCCTGGATAATTTTCTAGTAGCAAGTCCCTTCTCCCCTTGTGGGAGAAGGTGCCCGCAGGGCGGATGAGGGGTGTTTTTCTTATCTAGCTAAACTCAACAATTTCCCCTTGACTCCCCCGCCCCCAATGGGTTTAATAACACCCTCAAAAGCAACTTGGCTAGATAGCTCAGTCGGTAGAGCAGAGGACTGAAAATCCTTGTGTCGGTGGTTCGATTCCACCTCTGGCCACCAGGTGAATTTTCGGGCTCTTTCCCATGAATAGATTATAAAACTATCCTAGTTTTGAAGTCTGTGTTAATATGAAGCAAATTATTCCCTATCGATTAAGAGGAGTCTTATGCCAGCACCTAAGAAAAAATCTACATACAGTTTCAACCCGTTAAAAACACTCATGACCAATCCCATTATTTGGGTCATGACGGCATTACAAGGTGCTCTTGCTAAACTCAATTATCATAGTACGGTCACCATTAATGGCAAAACAACTGAAGAACATGTTGTCAGCGACAGCAACTCATTTGTACTCCATTCGCACCAACAAATAAGTAATGGTATTGCAAGATCGGAGACAACTCTTGCAATAGGCCCTGGCGGCACAACATCGATTGAAACAAGAGGCGTGGATACTTATATCAATGATGTCTGCCACCATCATTTGCGACTTTTTGGCAATAATCATCAAAGTGTGCAAGCCTCAATTAATGATCGCACATGTATCATGCCAACCAGTGGCGCTGCGATCGATATGTGCACGGGCGATACAACCGCACAATACGACAGAACACAGCTTGAATGGTTAAATAGACCCCGTACAAATACACCACGTGAACACAAAATTTTAACTCTGTTACCAGAAATGTTTTCAGGTATTTATCAAAGCGAACATTGCAATTATAAAATTACACTCAAAAAACCCATTCACATCGATCTCAGTAAGGCACGTCGTGGTTTTACGTTGGAGGATATTCATATTATTCCAACTACAGGAAAAGTGATTGACAAAGTATCCGGCCAAACATTATATCGATTAAAACCAGGTGACTTTACATCTGAACGCATCATGGCAGCAGCTATCCCTGCAACACCCGAACCACCGCAATTGCTAGGCTTAAACATGCGATAATAGAACAACTTACTAAATATGAATAGGTTTTATCGATGAATACAGCAACCATTTGCAAAAACTTACCAACCACAGATAATGCTAACACTGCAACAGCTGTTGTGGTAACAGATAGCAAATCAGTCACTACTCCAGTAGACACAAAAACAAATACAAATGATCCTGTATTAATCAACATTTATAAAAAAGCAAACTACAATCATATCAATCCTCCATCATATACGACATGGCTTGATACAGACCGTAAAGCAGCAGAAAACGTATATAAAGAACTGGATGCTATTAAAGACAAACACCGTTATTTTTCTGACCTTCTTGAGCAAAATCCTCTTGGAAAATCAATAGAAAAAGAAAGAATACGCATTGCAAAAGATCTCGCCGAATATCATCTTGCCAAACAAGAACATGCAAAAGCAAAAGAATATTTTATCCACACAAATCATGCTATGGTTTATCAATATAAGCGATTGCGTGTTAGAGGCCCTCAATTAATTCCTTGTGATGGACCTCCTCCATCAATTACCTCAGATGAAGAAAAATTTCTTGCAGATAATCGAAAAAAAATTAAGTTGTGTGAAAGTAAATTATGCCCTCCCACAGAAACAAAAGAAACCGATGATCCTACTCAAATTTTAGTTACTCTTTTACAAAAACATGAAAAGAATAATGAAACAACTGACATAGAAATGCCTTTGTTAAAAACTTTTATATCATTTAACGGATCTTTGAAAAGTTCTTTTGCA
>LSTE01000001.1 GCA_001644445.1 Gammaproteobacteria bacterium SCGC AG-212-F23 | reverse complement strand
TTTTGCGCGCTCCACTAGTCACTGTCATACCTGATGATAGACATTACGATTATTATTTTTGTTTGTTTGAACTGATTTATAATCTCGTCTTAATTGATTACAGGCTAGAAAAAGAAGATTCGCATCATCATGTATTTTGTTCACTGTCATTTCAAGCGCTTAATTCTCATAACAAAGTGATAGATGACCTTACCCAAGAGGTTAGCCGTTTGAAAGACAAACATCCACTACTACTTTCTGGTCTTTTTGATGGAAAAGCTGAAAACTTAATCAAAGCATTAGGCACAATCAAGGAGGTAAGCAAAAGCTATCAATTTCTATAATGATAAACATGATAAATATCATTCAGTTATAAATAATATATGTCCCAAATTGACAAAATAATCTAATATGCTATAATTGAATATATGTCCTAAATTGGCGATAAAATTATGCGTGTAAAATATTTGGAAAGTATAGAATACCAAGCCATTGGCCGCCTAAAAGCGATCCAAGGTAATGTAGTATTGCGCAAAGACTTCAATGACCTTGGCTCCTATCGACAAATAAGTCGTGTTTTAAAGGGATTAATTGCAGAAAAAAAACTGGTAAAAATCGGAGCCGGCATCTATGCTAAGGCCTACCTCTCAAATACTCCGACATCCCTCTTGTCAAAAACGGCACTGACTCCACCCTCAGAGAAGCATTAAAGCGTTTAGGCGTTGCATATGAACCAGGTAGCGCAGAAAAAGATTACAACGAAGGCAAATCAACACAAGTTCCTGTACGTAACATCGTGAAACTTAAAAGCCGTTGCCGTCGACGTATTGGCTATAGAAACAGTGAATTAATATTTGAGAAAAAAATCAATGCTAAATAAAAAAGATTTAATAGAGTTAATAACAGTAACGCACCAGCGCATTAGCTTAAATGAAGCTGTCATTGAAAAAGATTATTATGTTACTCAAGTCATTAGCGCTAAAATATGATAATGCGATAGATAATTTAGAAAAAATTAGTGCAGTAGTGATTGATTCTTTATCTTAATTGCATACACAATTTTGAGTGATGACAAGTTGTCACCCGTTGAAACTTAGCAAATAACTGTCATAATACATTCGTAATATGCGAATCACGAGAGGTAAGCACTTATGAATAGAAGCAAAGTAGAACACTGTCCTTTTTGTGGAGAAGAATCTTGTTCTCATCAGATAAAATTAATAACATTGCGCTATAAATCTATACCTATTACCGTAAAACAACCCGGCTATTGGTGCGATAAATGCGGTGAAGGTGTTATTGGAGGTGAAGATCGTAAAGCCACGCAAAAAAAATTACAATCCCAACGCCTACAAATAGATGGGTTACTGACCTATTCTAATTTTTATTTGGATAAATGATATGCTGAAGAATAATATAATTCTGATGATGGGTATAGCTGGAACTGGGAAGATGACGATAGGCGAAGCTATTGTTAAGCAAAATCCAAATTTTAAATTAGTCACTCCGGATTTGGCGATGGAACCTGTTTTAAAACTTTTAGGTGATGATGCTGATGTCATGTGGTCATTAAATGAAAAAGGCTGGAATGCAATCAATCAAGCACTTGATGTTGTGCTCTATACAATCGCCGAAGTTTGCCCAAAAGATTCAAATTTCGTTATCACATCGGAAATGCTAGCTAATAATCCCTATCATCAAAATTACTTTGAACGAATTCAGCAGGCAGCTAGAAAACGTGGCGCCAATTTAACGCCAATACGAATCACTTGTGAGCTAGATGAATTACTTAACCGAGTCCAAAATAACAGTCGATTAAATTATTTTAAAACTCGAGATGTTGAGCTAATCAAAAAGCGTTTCAAAGATGAAAAAGTGTTTTTTTCCAAACTACCGAATGAACTTACACTCGATGTGACACAATTATCGCCAGAATCATCCGCAACAAAAATCATAGAATGGATTGCTCAACATCAATAATTTGTTTCGAGTGATGCTTTTGCCTTATCTTGTTTTTTTATCATGGTAATTCGCTATTTATTATTTTCTTATTGCGCTAACAGTAAAATTAATTTTCACATCATCTTTGACTGCTTTTGTGTCTGACCATTCGCCTTGACCAATACCGAATGCGGTACGTTTGATTGTAGTGCTTCCTGTCATTTTTGCTTTTGTTTGAGAATATTCTTCTTGAGTGAAAGTTAAAACAATAGGTTGTGTTTTATCTCTAATGGTCAGCGTGCCCTTGGCTTGATAAGTTTTGTCCCCGGTTTTAGTAAAACCTGTGGATTGAAAAAACGGCTTGTGGAAATACTTTAGTATTAAACCATTCAGCAGATTTAAGTGTATCGGAAAGCACATGATAAGCGTCCGATATTGAGCCAACATTAACAACAATTTTCACATTGGATTTGTCTAGTTGTGTGGGGTCAAAATTAATATCGCCAGTAAAATTGGTAAATTGACCTGTCACAGGAGCACCGTTTTGAGTAGCAGTAAAGGTTAATGTGCTTTCATTAGGAACAATTGTCCACGAAGGAACATTTGCAAAAGCAACAAGCGGTGATAATAAAAAAATAATGATGGCTTTTTTCAAATTAATTTTATTCATAGTAACATCCTTAGAAATTATTGATTGCTGTTTTTAATCAATTTAGCCCACTCGTCTGGATTCACAAAAGTTGTTGTGCGTGGGCCCATACCATCCAGTTGAAAAACAGTATCTTCTGATGTCCAGACATAATGATGCGCCATTGCAGGAACAATTTGGTAACCTCCTGCTGCCAAAGCTATAGAAGCCGATTTATCAACTTTGTCTCCTGTGCCTACATTCACAGCTCCAGAAAGAACAGTTAATTCTTCGTCTTTATCATGCCAGTGAGAAAGAATGGTAAATCCGGCCGGTAATTTAAATCGTATCGTGTAAAGCTCTGGTTTACTCAAATCTCCTCTTAACAAAACAATTTGAGCTCCTTTCGGAAAACCAGGCGCAGGTTGAAAGACAATATCAGAAGGTTTAAAAATGACAGGCGTCGCAAATGCCGCAGTACTAGCTAAACATATCCAGGTTAAAAATAAATACACTACAGCTAATAAACGCATGATGGTCTCCTTAAAGTGTTAATATCAGGTTATTTGTTAGATTAATGTTAGTCAATGAATTAATTCTTGAATTAAATAACAAATGCCGGGTAAAAATACGCGCGCTGATTAAATATTAATTAAATAAGGAAATAGAGTTGTATTTTACAACAAATGATTTTATAACTTTTTGACTTGTATGCGCTTGTAAGACATACTACTAGTTGATTATGAAGACAATCACTATTCCTCACCAAATTAAAAATAATTTAATTGCAATAATTAGTTTGTTTATTGCAATTAGCGCGTTGTATTACAATACATGGCGCAACGAGCAAACTGAAAAAAACCGTAATATCCGTACTGCAGCTTTTGAAGTTTTAAAAGAACTTGGAGATCTTCAAGCTGTCATAAACTATGCTCGTTATCAACCCAATAACACTTTTGGTAATCCTTATTTAGCCTGGAGTCATGTGGCAATGATTAATGACTTAAGCGAATTGTTGCCACCTCCCATACCCAACAATATTCATACATTAACCCAAACGTGGAATAAACATTGGATGAAAATAAAAACAAATGATGGAGCGATCGATATCATTACTAATGAAATAGACCATTCAAGAGAATCTGTTTTATTTATACTGCAAAAACTTAAATAATCATTGTAGGAGAAAGAGAAATGACCAGAAAAGAATATTATGAAACTCTTACCCAAGAAAATTCTGCGCTCGTGGTTATTGACCACCAGATTGGTTTATACACAGGAGTAAGAGATATAGATACTGCTGAGTTGAAACATAATATTACTGGCTTAGTCAAAGCAATAAAAATTTTTGGCATTCCCATTATTGTCACGACAACGACTGAAAGTATGTGGGGACCTATGATTCCGGAATTGCGCGAATTATTAAAAGAAGTTCCCATCATTGAACGCACCACTGTCAACGCATGGGACGATCAACGCGTTGCTGATGCAATTAAAAAAGCAGGTCGAAAAAAGCTGATTATGACTGGAATAACGACTGATGTATGTCTTGCCTTCCCAGCAATTACTGCAGTGGGCAAAGGTTATGATGTTTATGCAGTGATTGACGCATCAGGAGCATTCACACGCAAGCAGGGAGAACTCGGCGTGATGCGAATGGCACAAGCAGGTGTTAAAACAGTGGGTTATTCAAATGTCGTTGTCGAAATATTAAAAGATAATGCCAGCCCACTCGCTTTCAAAGTCTATGGTGGTCTTGATATGCCATTTGCTAGTTTAGTCTATGGGTTAAACCAGTATTTTTCAAAACACTCGGGATGACACGAATCTCAAAACAAGAGTAAAATTTTATAGACTGCAACTGTTCTGTGAGCGCTTTTAAATTATTTTTTCTTATTTGTGCATTGTTATTTTTGCTCACGAGTGTAAAGGCATATGTCATATTATTTGCACGAGTTACCAAAAACGATGCATCGATATTACCAAAATACATTGTTGCTCCAGTAAGCGATGTGTTGCCTAACTTTAATTGATAAGGTTTTTCACTTAAAACTTTTTTATTTTCTGGTGTGTTGATATATTGATACAGCTTATAGGAGTCCATAAACATACTAGTCATCGCTCCAATGGCAGCTGTCTGAAAATCTTCTAGACTTTGATTTGCTTCTGGTTTTTTGTTGGAAACAATGACACGCATTTGCAATGCAGCATTCTCATTGTTTGCTGAGGAAAAAATATAACGATAAAAGCCATTATTTTTTTCTTCTGTTTTTTCAATAAGATTTAAATTATCAGCCAATGAAATATCGAAGCAAGAAGAATGAAAATCTTTATTCTTAGCATAAGCATTAATTGAAAAGCCAAGCAGCATGATAAACGAAATAAAAAATAGTGATTTAATTATGTAAAAATAGTTTTTTATACTCATTGATGATCCTGTTGAACAGTAACTTGTTGTGGATTAAGGCCTCTAAAAATACATTGATCATCCTCGCAAAAAATAGATACTTGCAAACTAAATTTACCATCACGAAAGCGATGAGAAACATAGCCAAGCAAGTGCGTATTTTTTACATCAGATGATTCATATAGGGAATAGCCAATACCGGCTTGGTCACATTCTTTTTTCTTTGCAATTTTAAGTTGGGTGCTTTCGCCAGGAGGAATAATATCTTTGCCGCTATCTATCACACATCCAGTTTCAGGCCAAACTCGGGTCTTTATGAGAGTGTACCCACCTGCTACTGCGTGTTTGCTCTGATTAATCAATTGAGAGCTATAATTATTGTCTTCTGCAGCTAATAGATATCCTGGTAATAATATGCTAAAGACAAGCAATAAAAGTTTCACTAGATTTTTTCGTAGGAAAGTATTCATCATAAACATCCTTTTCATTTCTGATGATAGCATAATACAATGAAATAAATTGTAGCAGCTTTTTCAAGAAACATAAAATTAATTTTTTTGATTTAGCTCACTAAGCTAATCACGTTTGCTTAGATCACACTTTTTAAAAAAACGAAAAGAAACAAAAGGATAGATGGCTCCTCTTTCCCTTTTCACCTTGCTTATGTATAATGACTAGCATTAAATTAATTTGAGAAATAAACATGTCAAAAACTCGAGGAAATTCGCCAGCAAGCTCGTCAAATATTTCTTTTATAATAATGATACTTCTTCTACATGAAGTACAAAAGATAGAAGCTAAACAAATTACAGAAAATCCAGAAATTACTGCGGGTTTAGCCAAATTACAATATCCTGATTTTGTTGTTAGACCTTCAGGAGGCATTACGATTAACCCAGTGCCAGCGGAAATAATAAAACACGGCGTCACAATCCTCTCGTCTCCTTTACAAGAAAGTTTAACGCCAGAAAAAGCCCAAGAAGCTAGACAATTATGTGATGAGGCTATTGCAGAAATTTTAAGCGAGGATTCTTGGTTACCAAGAGCACAACTATGGCAGGATATTAGAGATAGATCACTAAAAATTGTTTTAGGAAGAGCACGTAACGAAGAAACCATGGGTGGCTATTCTGTAGACGAAGAAACAGTTTATCTTGATTACAAATCCCATTTAGCAAAAAACGCTTACAAAAAAGCGTTGTTCAACGAACTGATGAGTCATCTTATCGTAAAGGCGCACAAACGATGTCATATTATATCTCCTATTAGTAACAAAACAATGGCGATTCCTTTTTTAAAAAAAGATGGCACTCTTGACCCTCAACGAAAAAAACAAATGCAACAAGCTATTGAAACTGGTAGCAAATATATGAGTGAAATAAAAGCATTATGGCAAAAAAGAACAACATGCTCACTATCCACAGAGGAAAATCATCTTCTTATTCAGTTTTTAGCAGCTGCTAAACATTATAAGCCACAAACGTTTTGTAATGATTTATCCGTATTCGGTGGTGAAAAAGGAATCCATTATCTTATAGAAAAAAATGTTTTACAACGTGATGGGGATTATTTAGAACCAGGCCCCAACTATCCCATTGGCCAACTTACTTGGCACGGAAAAATTCAAGGAAATTCCATTTGTTATCACCATACTAAAAATATTCATTCGGCAAAAGGAAGGATAGAAGCATTGTTTAATGATTTTCACCAATTTCAACAAGCCATGCAAGCAAAACATGGTCCTTATGCAGAACAAGACGAAAACCACAAGCTCGCTGAAATGGCCACTTTTATCGCTCAATTTCCTAAACCCGTATTACAAATGTTTTTTCCGGATTTTTTTACTTACACAACGCACTATTTATCACGCTGCAGCTTATACCCACCTGCTCATAGACAAACTAAGCAACCTCAATACGAAAAAACAATAGATAAACCCCAAGCCACTAAAGACCAACCTCGTCAGGGAAAAAGTCCACGGTAATATTAGTAATCCAACTGAAACTAGAATTGAGAAGTTTACAGCGCTTAAAAAGATATGGCATTATTGCCACGCAAAAAACGCGTTGTTAACCCCAGGCTAAATCTTCAGACCTTCGGTCTGTAAAATCTTAGGTTAAACATCAATTGCGATCGATTGCAGGAACTCAATAAAAACCCGCACCGCAGGGGAAATTTTTTGGTTTTGTGCATAGATGGCATACACTGGAATAACGGGCGGGAGATATTCGTTAAATAATAATTGAATATTTTTTTTCTTTAGTTCTTCTACAAGAACGTATGATGGCAATCTCGCAATACCGCAATGATTTAAAACACCTTGTAAAATCGATTCGTATGTATTGCATGCTAAACGTGGTTTAACATAAACATGAGTGCGCTCACCATCAATAATAAAAGGCCAACGTTCGCTGACTTTTTCTGTTGAATAAACTAAACAAGGATGCTCTACTAATTGCTGTGGATGTTTAAGATTGGGGTATTGTTTTAAATAGTGACTCGAAGCGCAGACTTGTAATTGATAATGCCCAAGTAATTTAGCAATGCGATCAGCAGGCGGCGTATGGGTCAAGCGAATAGCAACATCAATTTTAAATTCCAATAAATTAAGTTGTTCACCAGTTAAGTTAAGATCCAGTCGTATTTCAGGATATTTTTTTAAAAAATTCGGTAAGTGTTTTGCCAGCATATGTGCAGCATACGCAGGAGGTGCTGTCACGCGTAATAACCCAGCAGGATTATTTTGTAATGAAGTAAGTGTTTGAGTGGCATGATCATATTCCAAAATAATATTACGGCTATGTTTAAAAAGCTCTTCACCCGCAAAAGTTAATTTCAAATGCCGAGTATTACGCTCTAATAATTTGCTACGCATATCATTTTCTAATTGGCTAATCTGTTTACTCACAAAACCTTTAGACATACCAAGACGTTTGGCTGCCTTAGAAAAGCTCATTAAATCAACTACATGATAAAAAATGGCGATTTGCGTCAGAGTTTGTTGCATATTGTTTCCATATATAAACACTATGTTAGTTAATAGCTATATTGTATTCTAATGAGAACGATTTTACAATGCTTTCATTAACCTATTTTGGAGGCTATAAAATGAATAATTCAGTAAAAAACCATGTCCACATCCCTACCTTTGATGAGCGTTTGCCAATTGAAATTACTATCGTTGGTAAGTTTCCCAAAGGCACAGGAAAAACATTTGTTGATGCCGCATTTATCAAACAAGCGACACATAGCAATTATGTTGAAGAATATTGCGAACAAAGTGCACTCATTGGCAAAACCAATTTTGCTAAAGATGACCCAACCGCTATTTATACTTTCGGAGTTGATCACAGAGATGTATTGTTTCACAGACATGTTGGGCATAGAGTGATTATTGGAATTACGGGTTCTAAGGGTTCTATTATACGTTTTAGTTTAGCAACTCCTGAAGAAGTAAAACAACGTCCACAACATTTCATCGATAAAATGTATACGGTAAATATTGCGGCAGACTGCATGTTTGCACTACGCTTTAACGGTACGATTTACCATCAATTTGGTCCAGCTGATAGTAGCGAACAAGGTTTTTTTGCAGTCACTGTACATACCAATGAGGCTTATGGATTAGATGGAAAATTATTAACAAAAGTATTGAATAATGAAGGCACAATTCCGCTATTGACGGAACCTGCGCCAACAGAAGTGATGAAACTATTACAACAACCAGGCGTTTATCACGCAGTGCCAACGATAAATTTAGATTTTGTTTAGATTTATGCGCTGACGAGATTTCTCGTAATCCAAATGAGTATTATTTATGCCAAAATATTTTTTCATTACATAATGACAAAATAGAGATTAAGATATAAAATAATACCGATACCAATAAAACGAGGAAATTTTATGTCATTTTCGCGATCGATACCTTCAATTCGCACTATTCAAACCTCTATACATAATAATACTAATATTGAAGGATTACTTATTAATTGGTTTAACACAATACATACAGCATATTTCAAAGCATTAGCGGCAATAGATACAGATGACATGAAAGAATTTGCCAACACCATGCGTGATAAATATATACCCGAATTTCTACAAACAATGAGTTGTGCTACAAATTTCCCAAATGAAGTAACATTTAAATCTTATGAAGATAGTCTTAACAAGTATTTGCAAAAAAAACAATTTATAGTAGCACCTCTTCTCTTACATTTATATGACACTCAATGTCATGTATATTTTAAAACATTTCATTTTTTGTCACCCAATGAATACATAGATGCATACAAAAAGCGAAATCAATGTGTCACCGAATGGGTAAAGAGAAAATGGATGACTACCGATCTCGCACTTGATTGTTTTAATCAATATTTTGACAACTTGCACGGCATGATGTCACGAGGAATCTCAGCTATACAATTTGATGCTCTCGCTTTAAATACACGAAATCATATTATCAATCTTAAAAATCATTATGTACAAAATGCAGGGACAAAAGCAGCAACTAGTAATTCTTCGCCAAACACAGCAGTAGTTTCATCTAGGCCTCTCACAGCAACTACAGCTACGTTGTATCAACCGATAAATACAAACATAACAACAGTATCTGCATCAACTAAAATACTGGATCCCGCGGACAAGCCGCGGGACGACGCCTTGCGAGGATATAAATTCAAGTAGCATTTTTACTAGCAATCTTTTACAATGCTCACTATCTAATCTATGGTGGCCATATGATATACAGAAACGTATTACTTTCTATAGCAACATGTTGATAGAAAATCATAATTATGTTGGGAAATTACGTCCTTGGAATCCCAATTTTTCAGGAACAAAATGAAATTAACCACAAAAGAAAAGCAACACCTTAAAGGCAAAGCGCATGCGCTTAAGCCTATTGTTTTTATCGGTCATCAAGGTATTACTGAAAATATTAAAACTGAAGTAGATCGTGGACTTACAGATCATGAATTAATAAAAATTCGTATTGCTGAAAGTGATAGAGATGTGCGACATGCGCTATTTATTGAAATTTGCGACGCAGTTTTTGCCTGCCCTATTCAGTTGATTGGAAGTATTGGCATCGTTTACCGTAAAAATGAATAAAAACTCAATAATATACGTCGTCGCGGGATCCAGTGCGCACTCGTGTCATCCCGAGCTACGCGTGTGATCTCCCTGTAAGCAGGAGATCCCTCGGTGTGAAAAACACACCTCGGGATGACACTGGATCCCGCGGACAAGCCGCGGGACGACGTGTATCATCAGAGAAATTATACAACAACGCAAAGCGGTTAAGAAACAGGCGCTCGTCGTAATGCTTTTCTTGCACTATGTAACTTCTTGGTAGTTAAACGACGTTGTTTAGATGCTAATGTGGGTTTTGTTTTTTTGCGTTTTTTCGGAACGATTGCTGCACGCTTAATTAACAAACACAAGCGATGCAGTGCATCTTGCTTGTTGCGTTCTTGGGTGCGATGAGTGCTGGCCTTGATAATTAACTCGCCATCTTTTGTGATTTTTTTACCTAACATTGTCAAAAGTCTTGCTCGCACACTTTCTGGCAATGATGGTGAATGCAAAACATCAAAACGTAATTGCACTGCCGTCGCAACCTTATTAACATTTTGCCCTCCTGGTCCAGGTGAGGCAATAAATGTTAATTTGATATCTGCTGGATTGAGTGAAATATATTTTGTAATCACTATCATATTAATAATCCTTATGCTTCTTGTCCCGCTGCCCAGCCGGAAGACCATGCCCATTGAAAATTATAACCGCCTAACCAACCGGTGACATCTAATACTTCACCGATAAAAAACAAACCTGGAATATTAATTGCCTGCATAGTTTTTGAAGAAATTGCATCACAATCAACACCACCTAAAGTGACTTCTGCAGTGCGATAGCCTTCTGTACCATTAGGGCTAAGTACCCAGGATTTGAATATATCTGCGACTTCTTGTAAGTGTTGATGCGAAATATCAGCTATTTTCTTTTCAGCAATAATATCTTTTAAAAATACATCGATAACTCTTTTAGGTAGGTAATCAACCATGATGGATTTTAATTGTTTTTGTGGATATGCTTTTTTATCAGACTTTAAAATTTCAAAAAGATTTTTTTCCGGAGTCATATCTATTGTGATTGTTTCACCTGGTTGCCAATAAGAAGAAATTTGTAAAACTGCAGGCCCGCTTAAACCGCGATGTGTAAACAATATATTTTCACGAAAGTGTATCTGCTCATGATTAACTAGCGCATCCACTGAAATACCTGAAAGCACCGATAACTTTTCTTTCTCATCGGCATGAAGCGTAAAAGGTACTAAACCTGCTCGCGTTGGCCAAACAGAAATGCCGAATTGTTCAGCCACTTTATATCCGAATGGACTAGCACCCATCGTTGGTATTGATAATCCACCGCTAGCAATCACTAATGATTGACAATGAAAGTGACCACGACTACTGCTGATTTTAAAATGATGATCGCTGTCTTTTTCAATTTTTTCTATGTGTGTGTTTAAACGAATTTCTGCATTCACTGATTCGCACTCTAATAATAACATATGCAGAATTTCCTGCGATTTATGATCGCAAAATAATTGCCCTAACGTTTTTTCATGAAACGCAATACCGTGATGCTTAACTAAATCAATAAAATCCCATTGTGTGTAACGACTCAATGCTGATTTACAAAAATGTGGATTGTGGGAAATATAATTGGCTGGATCAATATGATAATTTGTAAAATTACAGCGACCGCCACCGGACATCAAAATTTTTTTACCTGGTTTATTGGCATGTTCAAGGACGACTACTTTACGTCCTCGCTTACCCGCTTCTATCGCACACATTAACCCAGCAGCGCCAGCACCGACAATGATAACATCTACTTTTTCCACCAGAGTTTGTTTATTTTGCCGGTGCACCCTAACCAAAGTTGTAAACTAAACCAAACTCGACTTGTCCTGATTCTGGTGTAATCGTTGTCTTTTTAGTAACGCTACTCAGTTTATCAAACGTAGTAAAAGTCGTATTTTGATAACGAATCGCGCTGTACTCCATTCTCACCGCAAAATGTTGAGAGACTTCTTGATTAACACCTAAACCATATCGAAAACCACTTAATCGTTTGCTAACATCTGCCAAAGAAGTATCTGTTGTGGAAATTTTAAAATTAGCATTAGCGTAAGCAAGTCGTAAATAAAATAATGTAGCTTGCGCTAATAAATATCCGGGTAACACACTTAAACCAAAACGATTAGGAATGGTATAAGAAGTTTTAGAAAAACTGCTATGAACAAATTCATCATTCGAAGCCTGTGATTCAACAGAACTCGTATCAATATTCGCTTCACCTGCCAAATAAAATTGTTGCTGACGCCAGCCATAACCACCAAAAAGCGTACCAAATATCCCTGTGCCCGCCATTTGCGTCGTGTTTTTGACATTAAAACTGCCAGGCATGATGACAGAAGAGCTTTGTTTAAAATTCGCAAAATCGGGGCCAACACCTGCACCTAGATAAAATCCCTCGCCCCAAGCAAGCGTTGAGAAAGATAACATACCCAAAATAATAGCTGTTTTCCTTAACATAGCTTCTCCTAATTAATATAAATGAAAACAAATAATACTTTAAAATAGCTGATTTTGATATCATTTTTTATTTTTATCGTGTATTATTGATAATTCATTCATTTAATCTAAGGAAGGATAGCAATGAGAAAATTAATTCTAGTTATTTCAACTCTATTAATAACACTTAGCAGCTTGGCTTATGGGCTTTCAATTCAATCTTTAAATAAACTGCAAGTAATTAATACTCTTCAAGATAAAACTATTGTGACTATTCCATTAATTACGCTCAATAATGAGCTTATTAATAATACATTTACGGGTTATTTTGACAAAAATAATCAATTACAAGGTCGTTTTTCAGCAAAACCAGATAATGATCCGCAATCAGATCAAGGCAAATGGCTAGTAGAAGCCGATGGAACTTTGTGTGCAACTTGGCAGCACTGGCATCAAGGTAAACCTGTTTGTGTTACCGTTTACAAACTGGAAAATGGTCTACTCTTTGTAAACAAGAAGAGCAAGAAAATTGAAACCATTGTGCTAGATGCGAATATTAAATCGGGTAATCAGTTGAGTTAGCATTCAGGCGTCGTCCCGTGACTTGTTCACGGGAACCAGAATAAGTTATCCTCTGGATCCCGCGGACAAGCCGCGGGACGACGTATATCAGAGGAATCATGCAACAACGCTTTTTATACCCAGTTTCTTGGCTTCAAAAATTCATCATATAATTCCGCCTCCGCGCTTCCTGGATCAGGATGCCATTGATATTTCCAAACAACTTCAGGAGGTAATGACATTAAAATAGATTCAGTACGACCGCCTGTTTGTAAGCCAAATAATGTGCCGCGATCATATAACAAATTGAATTCTACATAACGCCCACGTCGATATTTCTGAAAATCTTTTTCGCGTTGAGTATAGGAAATATTTTTACGTTTTTCTAAAATTATTTTGTACGCTTCAAGATAATATTTTCCTACATTTTTGATAAATGCAAAACATTGTTCAAAACCCCATTCATGCAAATCATCAAAAAATAATCCACCAATGCCGCGAGGTTCTTGCCTGTGTTTTAAATAAAAATAATCATCGCAGCATTTTTTAAATGTAGGATAAACGTCTTTACCAAAAGGTTCACAAGCTTTTTTTGCAAATTCATGCCATAGAACACAATCTTCTGCAAATCCATAATATGGCGTTAAATCAAAACCACCGCCAAACCAAAACACATTATTTTCAGCAAGAAAAAATCTTACATTCATATGTGAAGTCGGCACATAAGGATTTACAGGATGAATAACCGCAGAAACACCTAGTGCTTGAAATTTTTGACCTTTTAATTCAGGACGCTTTTCAGTCGCCGCCGGAGGCAGATCACCTCCTAAGATGTGCGAAAAATTAACCCCACCTTTTTCAATCACACTACCATCAGTCAACACACGACTGATGCCACCGCCACCTTGGTGGTGCTGCCATATATCCTCTGGAAATTTCTCTTTTTCCAAAAGGCTAAACGTCTCACAAATCATGTTTTGCAAGCTTAGCAAATATTCTTTTACTTCATTAATAGGGATTATCATTGTAGTATATTACTATAGAATGGGAGATATGGACAGATGACTACAGATTCTTTTAAAAGCCGCCGCACATTAACAGTAAATAATACTGAATATGACTATTTCAGCCTACCTGCTGCAGAAGATGCTGGATTAAAAGGCCTAAAGCAACTACCTGTCTCTTTAAAAATCCTACTTGAAAATCTTTTACGCCATGAAGATGGTAAAACAGTCACCACAGAAGATATCAAAGCCATCCCTGCCTGGTTAAAAAATAAATCTTCTGACCGTGAAATTGCTTACCGACCAGCTCGCGTGCTTATGCAAGATTTTACCGGTGTTCCAGCAGTCGCTGACCTTGCTGCCATGCGCTCTGCCATCGAAAAATTAGGCGGTAATGCTAAACGCATTAACCCACTCTCCTCTGTTGATTTGGTGATTGATCATTCTGTGCAAGTCGATCAATTCGGCAATAACAAAGCGTTAGATGTCAATGCAAAATTAGAAATGCACCGTAATCGCGAACGTTATGAATTTTTACGTTGGGGGCAAAAAGCATTCGAGAATTTTCGTGTAGTGCCGCCTGATACCGGTATTTGTCATCAAGTGAATTTAGAATTTTTAGCAAAAACAATTTGGTCACAAGAAATTAATGGCAAAAAATACGCGTACCCCGATACCTTAGTTGGCACAGACAGTCACACAACCATGATTAATGGTTTAGGTGTCTTAGGCTGGGGTGTTGGTGGTATTGAAGCAGAAGCGGCTATGTTAGGACAACCGATTTCTATGTTAATCCCAGAAGTCGTAGGCGTAAAACTCACAGGGAAATTGCGTGAAGGCACAACCGCAACCGATCTTGTACTCACTGTTACTCATCATTTACGTAAAAAAGGCGTCGTCGGAAAATTTGTAGAATTTTATGGTCCAGGATTAGATGAGCTCACTTTAGCTGATCGCGCTACTATTGCTAATATGGCACCGGAATATGGCGCGACTTGTGGTTTTTTTCCTATTGATCAAGCAACATTAGATTATTTACGTTTAACAGGTCGTGATGAACAAACTATCGCACTCGTAGAAACATATGCAAAAGCACAAGGCTTATGGCACGATAAAAATGCAGATGATCCTGTATTTACCGATATCTTAGAACTGGATTTAACAAGCATAGAATCAAGTCTTGCTGGCCCTAAGCGTCCACAAGATCATGTCACCTTAAATCAGTTAATACCTGCATTCGATAAACTACTCAGTGATGCTAATCGCTTAAATGAAAAAAAATCCGCTTTCAAAACCAGTGAAGATTATGATTTACATCACGGTGATGTCGTCATTGCTGCCATCACTAGTTGCACAAATACATCGAATCCTAGCGTGTTAATGGCAGCTGGATTACTCGCCAAAAAAGCTGTTGAAAAAGGCTTAAGCCAAAAACCTTGGGTCAAAACCTCACTCGCACCAGGTTCACAAGTCGTGACACTTTATCTCAAAGAAGCAGGCTTACAAAATTATTTAGATAAATTAGGATTTAATCTTGTTGGTTACGGTTGCACAACATGTATAGGCAATTCAGGCCCTCTACCTGATCCTGTTGCGAATGCCATTACTCAAAATGATTTAATTGTCTCTGCTGTACTCTCAGGCAATCGTAATTTTGAAGGCCGCGTACATCCACAAGTGAAAGCAAATTGGTTAGCCTCACCACCATTAGTGGTTGCGTTTGCTATTGCTGGCACAACGCAAATTGATTTAAACAAAGAACCATTGGGCCATGATCAAAAAGGCCAAGCTGTTTTTCTTAAAGATATTTGGCCATCGAGTGCCGAAATTGCAAAAGCCATGGAAAAAGTCAGCGGCAAAATGTTTAGAGAACAATACAAAGATGTTTTTACCGGCGCACATGATTGGCAAGCCATGAAAACACCCGATAGCCAAACCTATGTTTGGCAAAAAAGTTCTACTTATATTCACGAACCACCTTTTTTTGACGACATGCAAAAAACACCTGACAAATTACACAATATTCAAGGCGCACGCATTTTAGCAATCTTAGGCGACAGCATTACTACTGATCATATCTCACCTGCAGGCTCTATCAAAAAAGACAGTCCTGCTGGCCAATATCTATTAGAACATGGCGTCAGTGTTGCAGATTTTAATTCATTAGGTGCAAGACGTGGTAATCATGAAGTCATGGTGCGTGGAACGTTTGCTAACATCCGTATCAAAAATGAAATGTTAGATAATATAGAAGGTGGTTTTACTAAATATATTCCAACCGGTGAAACATTATCTATTTACGATGCCGCTATGCGTTACCAAAATAATCATATCCCTTTAATTATTATTGCAGGAAAAGAATACGGCACCGGCTCTTCGCGTGACTGGGCAGCCAAAGGCCCTAAACTTCTAGGCGTTAAAGCGGTGATTGCAGAAAGTTTCGAACGTATTCATCGTTCTAATTTAGTTGGCATGGGTATTTTGCCTTTAGAATTTAAAAATCAAATGACGCGTAAAACTTTGCAACTCAAAGGTGATGAAGTTTTTGATATTTTAAATATAGATGGCAATATTCAACCTCATATGAATGTGCAAGCGAAAATTCATAGAACTGATGGTACAACAACTGATATTGAACTGCTTTGTCGTATTGATACCTTAAATGAAATGGAATATTTTCGTAATGGTGGGATTTTGCAGTATGTGTTGCGGAGTATGCTATCTAAGGAAGTAGTTATTTAAGATGATATACGTCGTCCCGCGGCTTGTCCGCGGGATCCAGACGCCGTCCCGTGACTTGTTCACGGGAACCAGAACAAGTTATTCTCTGGATCCCGCGGACAAGCCGCGGGACGACGGAGTTCAATGAATTGTGTAACCCGTTTTTAAAGGGGGATTTTTCAGACAAATCAGCTAAAAAAGTTGTATTTAAGTGAAAAATCAGTTACTATCCGCTCACTTCACGCAAGACCTCTATTTATTTATTATGCTAAGCAACTATTAACTGATTGATTTTTAATCAGCTATTGGGTATTTTCTCAATAATATATAGAGATCTTGTAATTTTTGTTCAAAATGATACAATGCGTGTGAGCATTTGCTTACACAGAAACACGTAATTATCGACATACAATTATTATTATATAGGTTACACAAGAAAGTCAGAGGAACAGAGAACCATGAAAAGTGCGACAACGTCAACAGCAGCTAGTAACTCAGGGCAGACTGTGTTGCCATCTACCGCCGCATCACAACCTGCCATTAGCGAACATAATGATTCAGCAAGCAGTACAGCACATACTGGTGCTGTTACTTCTTCTACAACAGGCACTCCAACAACACCGCCTAATATAGGCGCTTCTCCAGACGCACCTGTACATGCACTAGATTCAAAAAATGTAATCTCTTCAACACCTTCAGCAGCAAATGCTGCAGCATTTGCTGCGTTTGAAGCGCTTGCTACTAAGGTTTTTAATCATGCTAGTTTTTCTGAACTCATAATAGAAAAGTTATTAGGTCAAGCAAAACAACGAGCACACAACAGAACAAGAGTACGTCTCCAAACAAACATAGAAGAATTAAACAATAAACTAAAAACAGTTTCAAAACCTGATGTAATACAAACAGAAATCGCTCTAAAAGAAACTGAATTGAAAACGCATGAATTTGAATTTGAACATTTGAAAAGAATTGTCACTCCAGCTAATGTTTTAGCAACCTACTTACACTTTATGTGCCATGATGTTCCTGGGATAACTGCTTTTTTCCCAATAGAACAAGATGATAAAAGCACTATTATAGAATATACCCACAAAAATATCATGAAATTTGGCTTAGCAATGAAACATTTTTTTGTAAATGTTTTCAAAACAGATCAAATTTATAGTACTACGGCCAAAGAGATTCTTGATAAAACTGATTTTAGCGCATCAAAGCAAAGCTCCTATAGAAAATTTGAAGGTCATAATAAAATTTTTCTAGATACTATTTATAACAAAGACACTGACGCAGTTTTATTACTTTGTCCACCCAGCAGTCTAGAAGATCGTAACGATGAAATTATAGCTAGTAACGATTCTAAAAGTAATGAAATTAAAGCTGGTAATGATTCTAAAAAAGCAGATGATGCGAATGATAAGCGTTTTAAAACACCGAGAGGCAAGATATTAGAAAATTTAGTTAACCATTTTCTTCAGGAAAATAGCTCTGAATTACGAACATTATACCTTTTTATCGGACATGACGATGACATTACCCAAGACAAAGACACAGCAAAAACACTAGCGAGAGGAAAAACAAATACTTTATTGGCTGAAACCAAACCCTTTGAAGGTAATTCTCGCGTTAAAATCTTGACTGATTATGATGTTTGGTCTATGCCAAGCTATAAAATAGCTATTGACTATTTATCAAAAAAATTCACAAGTTATCTGGACATTACTAATAAAAAAACGGTAACTGCAAGAGAGCTAGCTAATATTCAAAATTGCACTAACAAACCGGACGATTTAGAGCTCCTGATTAGGGCCATTTTCTGCGACACACGTGATCACTTTGAGAAAGTAGCTAAAAAATTAGCTGCAATGCAGATGAATGCCATTATGGCAAAAGAAGCAGCAAAAAAAGATAATCCTAAACCTAAACAACCGCACACCTCTCTCCAAGTGGATGTTAGCAGTGCTGCTGCAATCATCCCAAATCCACATAAGGATTCTTATTCTGCTCCAGTCTCATTTGGCGCTAGCCCTACTGGCCCTCTTACTACGGTGAGACCTCATAGCACAGGCTCCATGGGTAGTAACGATACTTCAACTATGTTCACTGTTACCCCATTTCATACCACTCCTTCAGTTTCAACTGCAACTTCGATTTCGACTTCTGCAACAAATAGTCCTGCTTTGACTGCAATGCCATCGACGTCTTCAAATGTTCCACCAATAGATAACAAAGGCCATAAAACAGTCTCTGCACCTGTAACACCCACTGCACCGAATCCTATGAGTACACCCAATATTGTGAAGCAGTTATCAGCTGGATCAACACCTATAACACCTGTAAGTGCTTCAAACACAGCACTCAAACCTCCTGTATACCGTAAGGTACCAGACGATGATAGAAAAAGACGTGCAGAAAAGAAGGTTTTTTTACTCGTTAAAGATATATATAAAGAAGCACAGGCAGGGGTACACAGCGAAGAAGATCTAAATGATATCAAAGAATTTACGCTATTTTTACTTGGGCCAACAAAAACTAACACGCAGCAATCGGTATCAACACCAACTACAGTAACAGTAGTTAATGAGCAACAATCAACACCAGCATATTTTGATGTGACACGACCAGTGCCGCCAGCAGCTAATAATCAATCAATAACACCAACAGTGCAACAGCAAGTACCACCAGTAACTAATAGTCAATCAACAACACCAACACCGGGGATTTAATAAATGATAGATACACCAGACCAAGCAGCAAAAAAAAACAGCGCTACTAAAAACTATGATTTAAAATCTATTGAAATTCTCATACGTTTTTCAAAAATATATAAAGAAGTAAAAGGCGACCCCGTAAGAGCCGACCAGGAACGTAAAGCAGCATGGGCGGAACTTGATAAGTTGGAATACACCCCAAGCACTAATCTTCGTAGTATAATCCCGACCTCTAATAATGCTTTCTAAGGGTTTCTTCTAATGTGGTTTGCGCCACCGGCTTAATTAATACTTGATCTGCCCCTACACGCAAACAACGTTTTTGTTCAGCAACTTCTGAAAAACCTGTTAAAGCCACAATAGGTACTGTTACACCCGACTTACGCATCAGTTTAATCAATTTAAAACCATCCATGTCTGGCAGTCCAATATCCACAAATAGAATATCAAATGGAACTGACAACTTTTCTGCTTGTTTATTTTTCTTGTGCATTATCTGAGGATCGAGATTGAATTTTTTTAACACTTCTTGTGCGCAATCCATGGTAGTCACTTCACACCCCAGATTTTCCAGCATTTTTTTATGGATAAACTGTATCATTTTATCATCTTCAAGCAATAATACATTATTTGGGAAAGATACTTGCCCCGATTTACTTAAATGGGTATTTTGCTGATAACTCTCAACCGTATTACGCAATAATTTAAACGTAAAGTAAAAAGTAGAACCCTTACCCAAACTGCTTTTTACTTTAATTTTTCCTCCCAGCAAACTAACTAAGCGCTTAACAATAGAAAGTCCAAGTCCCGTACCCGTCAAGCTACGGCTGCGTGTGTATGTATCTTCTAATTGATGAAAGCGTTTAAAAATATGTTTAATTGCATCCCCTGAAATACCGACGCCAGTATCAGTAACAGAAATATTAATCTCAGAATAATCAGATAAAGTATTTACATTAGAAATTATCAAAGTGACTTCGCCCTGCTCAGTAAACTTTAATGCATTACCTAATAAATTAATTAATATTTGTTTTATCGCATTTTGATCGCCAATAAATTCAGTTGGCAACGTTTCATCATATTCTAACTTTAATAAAATATGTTTTGCTTTAGAATTCGCACTCATTATACCTATGACAGAATCTGCTGTTGTCTTTAAATTAAATGGTAAAGAGACTAATTTAAACTTCTTTGCTTCTAGTTTACTATAATCCAATACGTTATTAATCAACGATAAAAGATAATCGCTGGAATAACTAATATTTTTTAAATATTCATCATATTCTGCAGCAGACAAATTTTTATTTTTTAAAAAATGAATAAACCCCAAAACGCTAGTGAGTGGAATACGAATTTCATGGCTGATCATCGATAAAAACTGGGTTTTAGCACGCGCAGCATCTTCAGCTTTTTTCTTGGCAACTTTTAATAATTCCTGGGCTTTTTTGTGGGCAGTGATATTCATGGATGAACCCAACAAACCAATAACTTTTCCTTCTTTATTATAAAGTGGTCTTTTACTAGAAATATAATATTCAATATTACCCTTAAGATCGCGAATGGGTTCTTCTATTGTACGCTCCTTGCCAAGGTTCATGACTTCAAAGTCAATTTCATCAACGGCTGCTGCTGTATCAGCATCTGCTATTTGACCAGCTACTTTACCAATAATCTCATCGGGTGTCTTAAGCCCAAGAGCATGAGCCTGGCTGATATTACACCCTAAATATTTTCCATCAATACCACGCCAATAAATATTACCTGGCGCGAGCGCGATAATCGATTTAAGTGCATCATTTTCGGCTTTTAACATGATGATTTGCGTATCTTTATTGATTTTTTTCATGTTTCCACGTAGTCCCCTGTGCTCCATCCTCCAGAACAATAGCCATGGCAGAAAGTTCAGCACGTATACGATCTGCTTCCGCAAAATCCCTAGCTGCACGTGCAGCATTTCTAGCTTTGATCAGATTTTCAATTTTAGCTACATCTAAATTTTCCTTCCCTGATTGAAAAAAATCTTCTGGCTTAGATTGCAAAATACCGAGTATGCCAGCTAATTTTTGTAATAAAGCAGCGTGTTGTCCTGCTTTATTCATATCTTGATCACGTAAACGTTGAATCTCATGCGCCAGTTCAAATAAAACAGCAAGTGCTATTGGTACATTAAAATCGTCATCCATAGCCGCTATAAAATTTTTTTCAAAATCGCTATTTTTTATCGGTTCTGTTATGGGTAAATCCTTTAATGCTGCATAAAAACGTTCTAAAGCATGACGCGCCTGATCTAAACTTTGATGACTAAAATGCAAAGGACTACGGTAATGACTAGTAATTAAAAAATAACGCAAGACTTCCGGAGTATGATCTTTCAACACATCACGTATCGTGAGAAAATTGCCCAGTGACTTAGACATTTTTTCTTTGTCCATTTGCAAATAACCCGTATGCATCCATGTATTCACAAATGTTTTGTTTGATGCTGATTCTGACTGAGCAATTTCATTCTCGTGGTGTGGGAAAATTAAATCTTTTCCGCCCGCATGAATATCAAAATGTTCGCCTAACAAATCCATAGACATAGCTGAACATTCAATATGCCAACCTGGTCTGCCAAGCCCCCAGGGTGAATCCCACGAAGGTTCGTTAGGTTTTGCCAGTTTCCATAATACAAAATCCAAAGGATCGCGCTTGATATCAACGACGTCAACACGTGCCCCACTCTCTAGTTGATCAATATTTCTATGTGCAAGACAGCCGTAATTTTTAAAATTGCGTACTTCAAAATAAACATCGCCATTTTCTGCGATGTACGCTGATTTATTTTTTAATAATTTTTCAATCAATTTAATAATATCAGGAATATACTCTGTCGCTCGCGGTTCATGATCTGGTTTCAATAACCCTAATGCGGAAAAATCTTCATGCATGGCTTTAGTAAAACGTTCAACTAATACATAAAATTCTTCGCCATTTTCATGTGATCGTTTTATAATTTTATCATCAATATCTGTGATATTACGTACAACTGTCACTTCATAACCCGAGGCTTTTAGATAGCGAATAATGACGTCAAAGCCTGCATAAGTTCTAGCATGACCTAGGTGACAATAGTCATAAACAGTGACACCACAAATATAAAGATGTATTTTGCCTGGTTTAATAGGCGTAAAAACATCTTTTTGTCGCGTCAAACTATTGTAAATTTTCAACATATTATGTTCCCGCTAAATCTAGGGCATGATGAAAGCGTTTACGTACTTTTTCTTTACCTAGCAAATTAACAATGTGCAATAGTTCTGGTCCATGCTGCTCGCCGGTTAGCGCGATACGCACTGGCATAAACAATTGTTTTCCTGAAACACTGCATTGATTTTTCACTTGATTTAATATGGCTTTAATATCTAAATTATGCTGCTCAACACCTGTTAATAATGCCGCGAAAAAATCTTTTCCAGCTTCTTTTAAAATAGCAATCTGGTCTGCTGTTAACAATAAAGAATCATTGAACAATACCTTCGCCCAATGTGCGGCTTCTTTAGGAAATAAAATATTATGACGCATCATTTCAACAAATTCATTTTGCATAGCTGTAGGCACTTTTGCTTTAATTTCATCACCTAACCATTGCCATGCTGATGTTACATCTAATGTCATCACGGCTTCTTTTTGCCAATGCAATAATTGGTTCATATCAAATCGTGTGGGGCTGCGGCTTAAGCGGTTAATTTGAAAATTTTCGCTTAATTCTGTAAATGATAATAGTTTTTGTGAATCATACGTATGACTTAAACGCGCCATGTAATTGCCTAATGCGATCGGCAGAAATCCTTGCTCACGCATTTCATTAACACTAAAACTGCCATGACGTTTAGACAACGGCGTACCATCATCACCTGTAATTAATGATAAATGTCCGTACTCTGGCGCGCGTAAATTTAGTGCTTGCAGAATCATTAACTGTCTTGGTGTATTGGTTAAATGATCTTCGCCGCGAATTGCACAAGTCACACCCATTAAGGAATCATCAATCGCATTGCAAAACATAAAAGACGAGGAACCATCGGCGCGCCGTATAATAAAATCACCAATATCATCACTTTGAAATACCTGTGTTCCCTTAATTAAATCCGTAAATTCAATTTTGGTTTTTGCTGGTACTTTGAAGCGTAAAGCAGGTTTTAAGCCATTGGCTAATTTATCATTGATTTCTTTTGCAGTTAATTTTGCGCATGTGCCTGGGTAACGTGGTGCTTGTCCGCGAGATAATTGTATTTTGCGATTGAGTGCTAATTCTTGATCGGTACAAAAACAAGGATAGACACGCTCTGCTTTTTCTAATTGATGATAATAATTATCATAAATAGCATGTCGCTGTGACTGCCAATATGGGCCATTATTCCCGCCGACGTCTGGGCCTTCATTCCAATGTATATTTAGCCAGCGTAAATCATGTTGTAATAAATCGATGTGTTTGATTTCCGAGCGGGATTGATCAGTATCTTCGATACGTAATAAAAAAATGCCTTGCTCTTTTTGAGCAAGCAAAGCATTGAATAATGCGGTACGTGCATTGCCTAAATGCAGCATTCCCGTTGGACTTGGGCAAAAACGGGTTTTCATGTCAATTTCCTCTTTTCACCATCCCCCTCTCCCGCCATGGGTAGTGATAAATATAATAATCTCACAGCGGGAGAGGGCCGGGGTGAGGGCAAACCAATATCAGAATTGAATTTACACCATAATTTTATAGTAAAATATTTTTCATAGCCATTCATTTTCCCTCACCCCAACCCTCTCCCGCTGTGAGATTATTATATTTATCACTACCCATGGCGGCGGGAGAGGGAGGATTTATACAACGACTTTCTCCCTATGTAAGTTCATAAATTAAAAATAGAGAGCTAGATAAATAACTGCCTGCTATACAACGGCTGTTCGCCCAGCAATGGGCGTAAAGCCAAGCGGATTAAGCGTTTGGCATCTTTTAAGCATGTTTCATCTTCAAATATTTCAGCTGCAAATGCCTGCAAGCTTTTTCCAGAAAATACTCGTTTGGAAACTATCATATCTTGTTCTATGCAAGGTTTAAATCCCTCTTCAGGATGATAGTGGTAATACTGTTCTACCTCAATAGTGTGCCCAAATTGTAAACCATAACCTATTTCCTCTAATAGGTTTTTCTCGAATAATCTCAATGTAGATTCTAGAGGTCGGCTAGCTAGCGCTTGTAACGTTTGATGATAACAATCATATAATTTAGGATGCGGATCGTGTTTGTGCAATAGTCGAACTAATAATTCATTTAGGTAAAAACCGCTTAAAAGAGCGTTTTTTTGTGGCGCTAAAAGACCTCCTGTGGGCTCTACTCCATTTAAAGTCATTAGTTCTGTTTTCCCCTGCCATGAAATCAATAGAGGTATAAAAGGCTGTAATAATGAACGCCAACGTGAATTGGCTTTGCGTACACCTCTGGCAATAAGGGAAACACGACCATGATCACGTGAAAAAACATCCAGCAATAAACTAGTTTCGCGGTAGGCGCGTTGGTGTAAAACAAAAGCGGGTTGTAAACTGATACGCATTACGTTTTATCCTGTTTAAGATAAATAATTCAAGCCGAAGGCTTGATTTTTTAGCCCAGGGTCTAGGCGCGCTTTTTGCGCCGTAACCCTGGGTCAGGAAATACAAAATATTTACAAGCGCTGTAAGCGCGCTTACAGCGCTTGCTAAGATAATTGCAATTCAACCCAGGGTGGCGCGCACAAAAAGCGTGCGCTTACCCTGGGCTAGTGGAGCTATCAGGCCTACGGCCTGAAAACATCGCAACCACTCTAAATTTATCACTCTATATTCTAAAGCTATCAGGCTTTCAGCCAGTTTTCAGTTATTCAATTGTGAATCATGTAAATCCTAATGTTTGTAAAGCCTTCTCATCATCCGTCCAATCGTTTTTTACTTTGACCCAGAGATTTAAAAAAACATTTTTATTAAATAATTTTTCAATATCTTTACGCGCTTGTGTGCCAATTTTTTTGAGTAATAATCCACCCTTACCAATCACAATCGCTTTTTGTCCTTCGCGTTCTACCCAAATAATAGCACTGATTTCTAAGCGTTTACTACTTTGCTTAAATTCATCAATGGTAACTGTTGTACTATAGGGTAACTCTTGCTCTGTTGCTTGAATTAATTTTTCGCGAATAATTTCAGCCGCTTGAAAAAATTCACTTTTATCAGTGAACTGTTCCTCCGAAAAAAAATGGGGGTTTTCTGGCAATTTATTCATGATAATTTCTTCACATAATGAGGTATTTAAAGATTTTTTAGCCGATAGTGGCACAATATCCGCAAATGCAAATTTATCTTGAATACGTTGTATGAAAGGCAAAAGTTTTGCTTTATCTTTTATAGTATCTACTTTATTAATAGCCAATATCACCGGCTTTTTCACATCCATTAATTTTTGCAAAACCAAATCATCTTCTCTGTTCCAATGTAAAGCCTCTATCACAAAAACAATGACATCAGCATCATGTATAACAGCACTGGCTAAGCGATTTAAATAGCGATTCATGGCGCGTTTTTCAGTATAATGAATACCAGGTGTATCGATATAAACAGCTTGAACATTGCCTATAGTTTTAATTCCTAAAATTTGATTGCGAGTAGTTTGTGGTTTAGGGGTAATGATACTTATTTTTTTCCCTATCAAATGATTTAACAACGTCGATTTACCTACATTAGGTCTACCAACTATTGCAATATAACCACACTTTGAATTATTTTGTTGCATTGTTTTTAATTTTCTCCAACATGAGTTCTGCCGCGTTTTGTTCAGCTCGGCGTCGGCTAGCACCTCGACCTGTTGTTGTAGCTTGCAACGAACGCACAAAACAATTAACAACAAAAATTTGTTGATGCACCTCACCGCCGATAGATTCAACCGCATAAGTGGGTAAAGATAACTTACGACCTTGCAATAGCTCTTGCAATTGCGTTTTTGGATCTTTTATACTTCCACCCGCAGGAATCGCATTCAGTATCGGCTCATACCAACGTAAAATACATTTGCGCACTGTTTCTAAATCAGAATCAAAATAAATTGCACCAATCACTGCTTCCATGCAACAAGATATGATTGATAAACGTTGATTACCGCCGCTTCTTAATTCACCTTGCCCCAAAATCAAATATCGGCCTAAGTCAAATTGACGTCCCAATTCGCCTAAAGTATCACGATTCACCAATGATGCACGCCACCGACTTAAATCACCTTCTTGCGCCTGTGGAAATCGATTAAATACCGCTTCTGAAATCACAAAATTAACCACAGAATCACCAAAAAATTCTAAGCGCTCATTATTCTCATCATTGCTACTGCGATGCGTTAACGCTAATTTTAAAAGTTTTTCATCGTTAAATGTGTAACCTAACGCGCGGTATAATTCATGGCCCATAAAAAAATATCCTAATAAATACTTTTAGCAATACGATTCCAACGAATCTTATGCAGCCAACCATCATTCGCATTCCAACTCATCCAGGTGAAATTCGCCTTCCCTACAATATTTTTTTCAGGTACAAAACCCCAAAAACGGCTATCTAAACTATCATCACGATTATCACCCATCATAAAATACATGCCCGATGGCACAACAATATCATGGTAATCATAAGAAACATCGATTGGATTTTGATAAATCGCATGACGAATACCAAAAAAATTCTCTTGCTTTTGTACTAGATCAAGCAAATTGCCTTGTTCATTGATATCTTTTACATCTTTTTGAAATTCTTGTGATACTTTCTTGCCATTGACATAAATCACTTTATTAATATAGTCAATATGATCTCCCGGCAATCCTATGACGCGTTTAATCAAATCAATAGAAGGATCCACAGGATAGCGGAAAACAACAATATCACCACGTTCTGGCTCTTTCCAATTAAAAATTTTGGTATGGACTACGGGCAAGCGAACACCATAATCAAATTTGTTTACTAAAATAAAATCGCCTACAAGCAGTGTTGGTTTTAATGAACCCGTAGGGATACGAAAAGGCTCATAAAGAAATGACCTTAACAAAAAAACAGTCAACAAAACAGGAAAAAACGACCGCGCATAATCCATCAGCATAGGCAACTTTTCAACCTTTGCTTTTTTGCGCGCGGGCGCTAATAACACAATATCAAATAATGACAAAACACCGGAAATTAACGTTGCATAAAATAATATTAATTCAAAATCAAAATTCATTTGTTGTCCACCTTTAAAATTGCTAAAAATGCTTCCTGAGGAATCTCCACGTTACCCACTTGCTTCATGCGTTTCTTGCCTTCTTTTTGCTTTTCTAATAATTTTTTCTTACGAGTAATATCACCACCATAACATTTTGCTAATACATTTTTACGTAATGCTTTCACAGTCGTTCTCGCAATAATATTGGCACCTATTGCTGCTTGGATGGCTACATCAAACATTTGCCTTGGAATCAGTTCTTGCATTTTTTCGGCGATTTTCCGACCTTTGTACTGCGCCTGATCGCGATGCACAATATTGGATAGAGAATCTAATTTATCACCATTCACCATTAAATCTAATTTAATCAAATCAGCTGCTTGAAAATATGAAAAACTATAATCTAAAGAAGCATAACCACGACTCACCGATTTCAATCGATCAAAAAAATCCATGACCACTTCAGCCAACGGTATCTCATAAGTTAATGATACTTGATTACCTAGATAAACAATATTTTTCTGAATACCACGTCTTTCTGTACATAAGGTAATAACACTGCCTAAATAAAGCTGTGGCAATAAAATATTGACTTTCGCGATAGGTTCACGAATTTCATCAATGACATTCGGTGGTGGTAATTTAGAAGGACTATCAATGGTAATCACTTCACCTTTTGTAGTTAATATTTCGTAAACAACGGTAGGTGCTGTGGTAATTAAATTTAAATTATATTCTCGTTCCAAACGTTCTTGCACAATTTCCATGTGTAGCATACCTAAAAATCCGCAACGAAAACCAAAGCCTAAAGCTTCTGATGATTCGGGTTCAAAAAATAATGCTGCATCATTCAAACACAGTTTAGATAAAGCATCACGAAAAGCCGGAAAGTCATCGGATGAAACAGGAAATAATCCTGCATATACTTGTGGTTTCACTTTTTTAAACCCAGGTAGTGCTTCTGCTGCAGGTTTATGTGCATGCGTGAGTGTATCACCCACGGGCGCACCATTAATCTCTTTGATGCCTGCGACCACATAACCTACTTCACCCGCACGCAAGATACCTGTTGCTTCGCGTTTAGGCGTGAATATGCCTATGCCATTCACTTCATAATTTTTACCGGTAGACATGACTTGCATTTTTTCGCCTACGCGCAAGGTACCGTTTTTAACACGCACTAAAGATACAACACCTAAATAGCTATCGAACCATGAATCAATAATCAATGCTTGCAATAAAGCATCGGGATCACCTACGGGTGGTGGAATTTCTGTAATGAGTTTTTCGAGCAATTCTTCTATGCCTAAACCTTGTTTTGCGCTAACACGCAAAGCATCTTGTGCTTCAATACCAATGATTTCTTCAATTTCATGAATGACACGATCGGGATCTGCTTGTGGTAAATCAATTTTATTTAACACAGGCAAAACATGTAATCCTTGTTCGATAGCCGTGTAGCAAACCGCAAGTGTTTGTGCTTCTACACCCTGTCCTGCGTCAACCACTAAAAGCGCACCCTCACATGCCGCCAGTGAACGAGAAACTTCATAAGCAAAATCCACATGCCCCGGCGTATCAATAAAATTCAATTGGTACACACGGCCATTCTGTGCCTTATAATTCAAAGTGACGCTATGCGCTTTAATGGTAATCCCACGTTCACGCTCTAAATCCATTGAATCTAGCACTTGCGCAGACATTTCTCGCTCAGTCAAACCACCGCATAGCTGAATTAAGCGGTCCGCTAACGTCGATTTGCCATGATCAATATGGGCAATGATAGAAAAATTTCGTATATGTTCCATGCGTTAAATGCGCTAGTTAAAGGGTTAAATAGTAGCTGATTTTGCTGAGGCACACCATCAATAATTACGAAGAATGGCTAGCATTTTACGATAATCATTTGTTGCAATACTGTCTTTAAAAATAACACAGGCTTGCTTACTTTTTTCCCCTGCTATTTGAAAACGCAAAACGCTCAGCCAGCGTGTTAGCGTACTTTCACCCATGATATCTACAGCAAAAAAATCCACATCGTGGCTCGAAAAATACCAACCATTTTCATCAGAATATCGACAATGGAAAATTGCATTTCTAGCGGTTAATAAGCCATATTTACGCATAATTTGGCTACCATAGCCTGAAATAAACAATAACAGTATTAGCTTTTCCACCCATGAAACAAGCAATAAAAATGATATCAACATAGAACTTACAATCACTATGCTTATCAAAAAAATAGCTATTTTCGAAGGCTTTAATTCAAGTGTGAGATGACGCGCTGACTTCACGAATTTTCTCCACTAATAAACGAAATTCAGGGTCGTTGGGAACTTCTTTTCCCATTAACCAGAGAAATAAATCTTGGTCCGTATTTTCTAACAGACGAACAAAGGTCTCTTGGTCTTTTTTTGAGCATTTTAAATACTGCTTATCGAGAAAATTTCCCAATAAAATATCTAGCTCTAACATGCCACGACGACAAGACCAGCGTAGTCGAGATAGATTGACATTATCCATATAACTCCTTGATAAATATCATTAATATTGTTTTTATGCTATTTTATTACTGAATCCTGTTGCCAGCAATCTGCCCGTTTAGTATGCTAATGAAAAGACCTATAAAATACTACAAAACGAACGGGTGACACATTATGCCAATTATCAAGACAGATAAGCGGGCGTACGCCGATAAAATATCTGAATTAAGAGTTATTTTACAGTCGGTTGACAAACTTCCTGCAACAATCACATTAAGACTCAATGAAAATATCAATGCGCTTAAAAAAGCCTCTATCGGCAATACTGATTATGATTTAGCTAAGCTCGCCATCTACATTGAGATATTACGCTTGGCCATGCCCGAGTTACAGAATAATGAGCGTTTAAGCACTTTGTATCATCAATGCGAACATTCTTTACGAAAATTGCCAAAACCACAACTGGAAAAACTTTACGCCGATCATTTTATTACTTATTATACCAGACTACCTGGGTTTGACGCGCAGGCTTTGCAAATCACTGCTGCAAAAAATGCGTCAAAAAAACGTTAAAATGATAGCGGAAATTCTACACCATGTATTTCAAAGTTACGAAAATATATCCTGGCCGCAATACTGAAACTCCTATGCAAGATTTCGCTAAAGAAAAAGATGCCATTGCATTTATCCAAAAATCGCTTGCAGAAGATAATCATTTTAGCGTCACTGCAACTTATAAATTATATGAATTTAGTGATCATATCCGTACGTTTAGTCAAGCTGATCTTGAACAGAAAGAAGGCAGCTCTTCATCCTCTTCGGGATCATCATCAGGACGTCCTGGCACCAGCCAAACATTCTCTCCTACCCCTTTCAATACTGCTCCACGTCCCACGGGTATGCCGCATTCGTGGGTGAAAGATGATGAAGATAAAAAGAAATAATCTAGTACTAGCGATTTCTTGCGAGACACATCCCGTCATCCCCGCATGCTTTTAGCGGGGATCTCCTGCTTAAGAAAAAATATTTAGACAACAATGTCCTTTAAAACAATAGCGTTGAAAATTTATTGCAGATATTTTAAACTGGATGATATTCAATTCATTAATAAGGAAATAGATGATGAGAGCATTATTTTTAAAAATTACTATCTTGATCGGTTTTCTTGGTTTAACCGCCTGTGCAGTGGGTCATGGTGGTAGCGGTGGTACAACTACAGGCACAGCGGCTACGACATCTTATGGTGAGGGTGGTGATGTCCCTGATTATGTTTATCGTGCTCCTTCGGCTCGCGCTTATGATGCACTTTCTTCGCAAGCAGGCGCTATTCGTGCCGGTGGTGGTGGGAGACGTTAATTCATGCATTGGCAACTGATTCATGAAGGATTAGTCTTCATTCAGCGCTTTATTTCTATTTTGGCAATTGTTGTCATTCTCACGGGTGTATTATCTGCACTGGGAAAGTATTTTTATTATATTTTTTCAGGGCAAGCGTCTACTGATAATCAAGCAATTAATCTCATACGAATGAATTTGGGTCGTACCTTAATCCTAGGATTGGAATTTATTGTTGCTGCGGATTTAATTGGAACTACGACTACGCCGGATTATTATGCGGTGGGACTATTGGCAATTATAGTGGTTATCCGTACGGTGCTGAATTATTCGTTGAATCGTGAGTTGGTTTTATTAAATAAAGAATAGTAACCCCCTCACCCCGACCCTCTCCCGCTAGAAAGGTATCTTATTTTTCACCGTCACAGCGGCGGGAGAGGGAGAGTTAATGTACACGAGCAATCCTCCCTCTCCCGCCGCTAGCTATTATAAAATAAAATGAACCCAAGAGCAGGAGAATTAACGTACACGAGCAATCCTCCCTCTCCCGCCGCTAGCTATCATGAAATAAAATGAACCCCACAGCGGGAGAGGGTTGGGGTGAGGGGCAAAATTTTTTTTATACAAAAAGTTTTAAGAAATCTTTTTCATTCATGATTGTGACACCTAATGATTTTGCTTTTTCTAATTTAGAACCAGCGTCTGCACCGACGATAACAGCAGTGGTTTTTGCAGAGACACTGCCAGCGACTTTGGCGCCTAGGGCTTCTATTTTTTCTTTTGCTTCATCACGTGTGAAACTTTGCAGAGTGCCTGTGAGCACGTAAGTTTTTCCAGACAGTGGCAGTGATGCAGATTTTTTGATTTTTTCCCAATGTATACCTGCAGCTAATAATTTTTCAATCACATGAATATTTTTCTTTTCCGAAAAAAATGCAACAATATGTTTTGCAACTACAGGTCCCACATCAGAAATGGTTTGTAAATCTTCTTCTGTTGCTGCAGTTAACGCTTTTAAATCCCCAAAATGCAAGGCCAATTGTTTAGCTGTTGCCTCTCCCACTTCGCGTATGCCTAATGCAAGTAAAAATCGTGGTAACGTTGTTTTTTTACTTTTTTCTAATGCCTGTAACAAATTATTGGCTGATTTCTCCGCCATGCGTTCTAGATTAGCAATTTGCTCCAACGTTAACTCATATAAATCGGCAATCGTTGCAACTAATTTCTCATCCACAAATTGATCAACAATTTTATCACCTAAGCCTTCAATGTCCATCGCACGGCGTGAAGCAAAATGTTTAATTGCCTCTTTTCTCTGTGCTGGACAAAACAATCCTGCAGTGCATCGCGCAATAGCTTCACCCTCAATATGCTCAATGTGTGAATGACAAACAGGACAATGTTTAGGAAGTTTAATTTTTTTGGCCGTTTGAGGACGCTTTTCTTTAATACTACTAACAATTTCAGGGATGACATCCCCTGCTCTACGTACAATAACCGTATCGCCGATGTAAATATCTTTACGTTCAATTTCATCTATGTTGTGCAATGTCGCATTACTGATAGTCACACCACCAACAAAAACAGGTTGTAAGCGCGCAACCGGTGTAATTGCGCCGGTACGGCCTACTTGAAATTCGATATCTTCGATAATTGTTGAAACTTCTTCCGCTGGAAATTTATGTGCTACTGCCCAACGAGGCGCTCGCGACACAAAACCTAATTTATTTTGTAAATGCATATCATTGACTTTATAAACAACACCATCAATTTCATAAGGCAATGTATCGCGTTTATGCATTATTTTGTCATAGTAACGCAAACAAGCATCAATATTTGTGACTAATTTTATTTCTGGACTCACGGGAAAACCAAACGATTTTAGTGCTAATAACATTTCCCATTGCGTATCTGGCATTGATTTACCTTTAACAACACCTGTGGCATAGCAATAAATAGCAAGATGACGAGATGCTGTAATATGCGAATCTAGCTGACGCAAACTACCTGCTGCTGCATTACGTGGATTGACAAATATTTTTTCATTTTTTTCTTTTGCGCGTTTATTTAAAAGTTCGAATTCTTTTTTCGGCATATAAACTTCGCCACGTACTTCCAATACTTCAGGATAATCACTGCCACGTAAGTGTAAAGGCACACTGGCTATCGTCCGCACGTTTTCTGTCACATCTTCACCAGTATAACCATCACCCCGTGTTGCTGCGTTTTTTAAAATACCTTTCTCATAGTGCAATGTTACCGCCAACCCATCTAGTTTTGGCTCACAAACATAGGCAACAGAGCTTATTGTTTTTAAACGATCCAAGATGCGTTGATTAAAAGCTAAAACATCTTCCACAGAAAATGCGTTGTCCAAAGACAACATAGGAATTTCATGTTGAATTTCAGCAAATTCTTTTAAAGGTGCTGCTCCTACGCGTTGAGTAGGAGAATCAGGCGTCACATATTCAGGATGATCAATTTCAAGCTTTTGTAATTTTCTAAAAAGCGCGTCATACTCAGCATCGGATATAACAGGCTCATCTAAAACATAATATCGATAATTGTGCTCATGTAACTTACCACGTAAAGATTTTAACTGCTGCTGAATATCATGACTCATGCTGGAAGAAATGCTTTCATTTTTTCGCGATATTCATCTAAAATTACGGGCGTCCACGGCGTGTGTTGGCCGGCGCGTAAGTCGCCATCTAACTCATCTGCCAATCGTTCTGCTGTACTATACATACATTCAAAAGCAACTTCAGGATCAGGTACTCTATCAATCTGCATAAAAAGCGTAAGCCCCTTGCAAGAGAAATCACCCATGCGATTCAAATCGAATTCTCCAGGTTCTGTTGCTGAAGCCAGGCTAAATAAATGGACTTTTTTACCGTGATGGAGCGTATGGTAATGAAAAATATTCATATCACCGTATTGTAAACCGCAAAGTGAAATCGCTTGTAACAAATCATAGGAAGCAAAATGACTATCTGCTTTTGCCCAGACACTAATGATAACAATATTATTTTTAATCGGTGAAATCGTCTCTGCAATATTAGGCTCATTTGGATTATTAAATTCATTTTGCAAAAAATAATTTTTCTTTTTACGTTTGTTATGCAAAATAACTGCAAAAGCAAAAACAGCTGCAACAAATAACATCAATCCAAATTGTATATAGTTTTCCATACGCCCTCCTTCCTATTGACTCTTACGCTCCTGCTAAACTCACTGCCTCCTGAATATCTACACTGACCAGACGTGATACACCTGGCTCATGCATAGTAACGCCCATCAAGTGCTCTGCCATTTCAATCGCCAGTTTATTATGGCTGATGAATATAAACTGCGTTTTTTCCGCCATGTTTTTTACTAACTGACAGAAACGTCCAATATTCACATCATCCAATGGCGCATCAACTTCGTCGAGTAGACAAAACGGCGCTGGATTTAAATGAAAAATAGAAAACACTAGTGCTATTGCAGTTAACGTTTTTTCACCACCCGATAGCAAATGAATCGTACTGTTGCGCTTGCCGGGTGGACATGCCATAACTGTAATCCCGGCATCTAATAAATTCTCGCCGGCAAGTTCCAAGTTAGCTTTCCCACCACCAAAAATAAGCGGAAATAATTCTTGGAAACGATCGTTAACTTTGTCAAAAGTTTCTTTGAAACGAGCGCGAGTTTCTTTGTCAATTTTGTGAATAGCATCTTCCAAAGTAGCTAACCCTTGTTGCAAATCATCCGTTTGTTTATCCAAATATTCTTTACGTTCTAAACAGGATGCATATTCTTCAATAGCGACTAGATTGATCGCACCTAAACGCGTAATGCGTTGTGTGATTTGTTCTAACTCAGCATGCCATTGTTCGGCATTAGCTTCTTCTGGAAGCGTTGCTAACAATGTTTCTAACTGAAATCCTGACTCAGTAATCTGGGTCACTAATGTTTCTGATTTCACTTTATAAGATTGGCATTCTAAACGCAGTGTTTCCAGTCTATCTCTACACTTTGCGACTTCCGTTTCCGTAGTATGGCGATCATTCTCCAATACGCGTAGCGCTTGATCATATTCTGCGTTCTTATGTCTCGCTGTATTTAATTCTTCTTCAATGGTGAGACGCTGGTTCAAAGCAGCATTTAATTCTGTCGTAAAAGCATCAAGTGATGCAAAACTATTAGCTTCGCTTTGCAAGTGTGATTTACGTTCTTCCAAAAGTTCAACTTGCGACTCCATACGGGTGATATTCTGGCGCAGAGCATGTTCTTGTGATTTGCAAGTTTGCAGACGCAACTCCACTTGGTGAGCTTCATCTTTGGTTTGATACATGATTGTTTTTGCTGTCTGCAATTGTTCACGCAAATCATCGCGCTCAGCTAGCCAATGATTGCGTTGCTCATTTTCGGTATCCAACTCTTGCATAGCTTGTTGCCATATCTTGCGAGCGGCAACTAAATCTTGTTGCGTTTGTTGCAACTCAGTTGCCGCTTCCATAAGTTCATTACGCAATTGCTCAGAACGCGAAGTTAATTCTGTTAAACGTTCTTGCTTAGCTTGCTGATTCGCACGTACTTCAGCCAATTGCGTTTGCACTTGATTGGCAGCTTGTTGTAATGCATCTCTTTGTTGCTCTAGTGTTCGCAAATGATCAGCTGTTTGTTGCAAACGAGTTTCTAATGCGTTTTGCTGCGCTGTTGATTCAACCATCACGGCTGCAATATGTTTTAACTCTTGTTCACGTTGAAAAACACCTGCCGCAGGATCTTCATCATGTGCAACTCTAAGCCACGAAGGATTCATCCACAAACCATCACGCGTAATCACTGATTCATGCGCCTGCAAAGTTTTGCAAAGAGCAAAAGCTTGTTCATGCGTTTCAGCAACATAGACATCGGATAACAATGATGCTAAAGACCAAGGAGATTTAATTTTATCAACTAAAGTATTCGCAGTGTTTTTTTCTATGGAATGATCCGCCGCTACTGCTGTTGAAAATACAGCTAGATTACCTTGTTTGAAATCGTCAATGAATGCACTCACTTCAGATAAGTTGTCAACACAAACTGCTTGCAAATAAGTTCCTAATACTTTTTCGACTGCTAATTCCCAACCAGATGCTACTTCTATATGTTGCGCAAGACGTGAATTTTTATCTAATTGATGGGCTGCCAACCAGTGCATGACTTTATTATCGCGCTGCCCTAATGCGGTTTGTTGCAATGCTTCTAATGATGCTTGTTGGCCATGTAACCGTTGTAATTGACTACGGACTTCATCTAATTCAATCGTAGTTTGTTGTTGGATACGTTGTTGTTCCGTGATTGCATTCCTACTATTAATAAGCGCGGTCTCGTGCACTTGTGTTTGTTGCGAGATATGAGATAACTGCTGTGTGAGACTAGCGATGTCTTCTTTAAATTGGCTGAAATCAATATGTTCACACTCTTTTTGTAAACTCAGCTGTCGTTGTTGCAAAGATGCATAGCGTTGTTCTAAATGTTGGATACGCGTCTGCTCAACTTGTGCAACTTGCGTTGTCTTAGCAATACGTTGATTGAATTCATCCCAACGCGTTTGCCATGTATTCATGGCTTCTTCTAGTAAAGATAAATGTTGCGTAGCTTCCTTAACCTTGCGTGCCGAACTTTCTGATTCAGGTTGCAGGCGTGTGTATTCTTGTTCTAATTCTCGCATTTCATCTGTCATTTCTTCCAGACTGGTGTTAGCGGCTTCCCAATTCTGTCTGACATGTTCTAAATCTTGTTGCCATTGTAATTGACGTTCTTTATGGTGGCGTATTTCTTGCTCTATGCGGGTAATTTCATTGCCTACCGTATAATAACGTTTTTGTACTTCTTGAAAGGATTCATTGGCGGTTCTTTGCTGCTCTCTTGTGTCATCAATCTGTCGATTGAATTGAATGACATCCGCTTGTTTTGCTTCCAACGCTGTTTCTTGCTGTTGAATTTGCAAAACATAACCTACTGATTGGTTATCTAAATCACGCCATTGCACAGCTTGCCATTGTGCACGTAAGTCTCTTTCTTGTTGCTTAAGCACTTTAAATTTCTCGGCAGCATTGGCTTGGCGTTGCAGGCTCGCGAGCTGCTTTTCAAGTTCTGCTTGAATATCATTTAGACGCGCTAAATTATCTTTAGTATGTTGGATACGATTTTCTGTTTCGCGGCGTCGTTCTTTATATTTGGAAACACCTGCTGCTTCTTCCATATAAACACGCATTTCATCGGGCTTCGCCTCTATGATACGGGAAATCATATTTTGGCCAATGATAGAATAACTGCGTGGCCCTAACCCTGTGCCTAAGAAAATATCGACGATGTCTTTACGTCGGCAACGCGCGCCATTAAGAAAATAAAAAGAATCACCATCACGACTAATCTGTCGCTTAATTGCAATTTCGGTGTAACTAGCATACTCGCCGCCAATAGAGCCATCTTGGTTATCAAAAACCAATTCAACGGAAGCTTGACCTACGGGTTTGCGGCTACTGGAACCATTAAAAATAACATCAGTGAGCAATGACCCACGCAAATACTTAGCAGAGGTTTCGCCTAAGACCCAACACACGGCATCGATAATATTAGACTTACCGCAACCATTAGGGCCTACTACCGCAACCAAATGGCTAGGTAAAAGAATAACAGTGGGATCAACAAACGACTTAAAGCCGACGAGCTTGATTTTCTTTAGTTGCATAGTTTCACTTGATATAAAAATTGCCGATGGCATAGTGTAGCGCATATAGATAACATGTGACAAATCTATTAAGATGATATTTTTACTGACGGCACTCCAGTTATGCAATTAAACCGCTACTTACCTTGTCTAGTGACAGTGTTAGGCTTAATTGCGGCCTGGCATTTCTTTGCTAAGCCAACATCAATCACTATGTTGCTCATGGGGTTCGCTATTGCCGGTCTCTTGGGTGCTAGTGTCTACTTTGCCCTACTCGCTAGATCACAGTTAGAATCCATTCAAAAAATGCATCATAAACTGCAAAATGAAGCTTATGACCGTCTACGCGCCGAAGAAGCCCAACATAAATTGGAAAAAGATTCCTTACAAGGGCAAAAACTCCAAGCCATAGGTACTTTGGCAGGCGGTATTGCCCATGATTTTAATAATATCTTGTATGCTATTATCGGTTATGTGGAAATGGCACGTGAAGATAGCCCTCCTGAAAGTTTAATTTATAAAAATCTGGCTAAAGTATTAGAGGGAGCCAAACGTGGTCAAGATTTGGTCGCTCGTATTTTAACTTTCAGTCGCCAACAACATCTTGAATTTAACGCTATTTGCTTAGATGAGACGATAAAAAGCATCTTACAGCTGCTAAAACCCACTATTCCTGCCAGCATAGAATTAGATTTTGAGGTCAAAAATCCGCCTTATCCTATTTTGGGCAATCAGACCCAATTACATCAAGTTATTGTCAATATTATTAACAATGCCGTGGATGCAATGGGTGGTGAAGGCCAGATTCATATTTCTTTAACTAGAACCTCTGCTGCAAATAATGTTAATTTTGATAAAAATTATTGCAAAATTGATATTATTGATGAAGGCTATGGCATGGACCTCCCCACCCAAGAACGTATTTTTGAACCTTTTTTTACCACTAAGGAAGTAGGTAAAGGTACGGGGTTAGGACTTTCTACAGTCCATGCTATTATTAAAGAACACCAGGGCGAAATTAGCGTGAAAAGCCAGTTAGGTCATGGCACCACATTTACTATTTTAATACCTGAACATAAGGTCATTGAAGACAAGGAATTGGATTATGGCAAAGATATTACTAGTGGAAGATGATGATTTAGTCAACGATATGCTAGCACAAATGCTCACACGTGCTGGCCACGAAGTAGCTTGCACTGCCGATGGCGAGGAAGCCACCAACTATTTGAAAAAAATATCTCCTGATATTATGGTCACTGACATTATCATGCCAAAAAAAAGTGGCATCACTCTCATTTCTGAAGTCAAAAATAAACATCCCAACATGGAAATCATTGCTATCTCCGGCGGTGGTCGTTTAGACCCTACAGGTTATTTGGATTTATCAGAATCCTTAGGCGCTGCAGTTTCTTTTGAAAAACCGGTAGACAAAACAGCGTTGCTGATGGCAATTGATCTGTTATTGCATGGTAGGAAAGAAACAGCAAAATAATTTACAAAAACTAAATAAATTGATATGATTAAACAATTAAAAATTATACTATATCAATTCTTATGCTTACAAAAAAACAAGCCTTAAAAATACTTTCAGAGTATAAAACTAGTGTTGGCAGAAAGATTATAAGTATTCTTCCTAGGGTTAAAGACTACCCTACCCATATACAATCTATGTATGATTTATTGAACAGCTCATCTGATGGCATATTATCTTTACAATTATTAAATCGAATGGAAGAAATCATCCGATTAGAAACAGTTATTACATCACAAACCTATAAGATATTCGCTCTTTTAAAACGTGAAGTCACTCGAAGTCAGCGCATATGTAAAACACGTGAATTTATTGCTAACTTATTTTATTCTGCATTGTCAGCGTTTAAACAAACCCATTATTTTGAGCATCCTTCTAATTTCATTCATGCTATTAACGAATTAGCACCTGAAATTCTCTCAACCATTAGATTAGATCATGCTGAATATGCGTTAAGTATTTTATTTTTTGCAGGTTGTTATTATGGTGAAGAATATAATACTAGCTATTCTCATATATTTAGCGGGCTATTAACACAATCACTGAGCAAAGTTGCTGTTAATGCAACAATGCGAAATCCATCAAAACAAGCTTATTGGTTAACAGGTTTAGGGTTAGGAATTGCGATTGACTATATGTCGGAATCTAATGGTGCTCTTGTCGCTTGTTATATTGGCGGAACCTTATTGCAAGGTTTATCTGATTATATTTTTGATTTCATCAAAGCTAGACGATCACCACAAACACCATTTTCTTATCCTAAGTCAGAAATATTTTTGAAAAAATTAGTGGGTGATTTGGCATTTTGTGGAGGTTCTTTGGTTGGAAAACATGTTCATAATCGTTTTTATAAACCGATGCCAACAATAGTCCTATTATCAGACAAAGAAAAAGATACATTGAGCAGTCAGTGTCAACTGAAGGATCCTTTCGCCGAAAATCCATTCAAAGCAAGAACCAATGATCAAATAGACAAATGCCGTACTATTGCTTTTAAAATATTAAAAATTAACCCAATAATACATAACAATAAATCTCCAAAAGAGCAAAAAGCTGCCATCAGGGCATCTTATATAGAACTCTCTCTCTTCTGGCATCCTGATAAAGTGGCAGCAGGTACAATTGACCCAGTGCTTGCGGGCGAACAGATGACGCTGCTTAATTTGGCGAATGAGGCGTTGAAAATTAAAAAAACTCATTAAAAATAACCCAATCAACATTGGATTACTCTAGATAATTGTGATGCACTCAGGCCGTAGGCCTGGTAGCTCCACTAGCCTAGGGCAAGCGTGCTCTTCACGCGCCGCCCTAGGTAACAATGATCCTCTCTAAATTGCTTGCGCTGTAAGCGCAATAGCTACCAATCATTTTCTAGAGAATGCGCTTACAGCGCAAACATCACATAGGAAAGCCTCTTACCTAGGGCGGCGCGCACAAAGAGCGTGCACTTGCCCTAGGCTAGTGGAGCTACCAGGCCTACGGCCTGAGTGTATCGCAATCATCTCATATTTATTCAATATCTCTATCAGAATAACATGATTAAGCAATATGTGTTTTCAATATAAATTTTTAATCATTATGCCAAAATTTTTTATTTTCTTTACGATAAAGTTCTGGTGAAGAAATCAACCCTTGAGAATTTATTTTGTAGGTGATTGCACCTGCTGTGACACTGTCATAAAAAATTGCGCCTAAATTTGCATATTGCGCGAGAATTTGTGGATGGGGAAAATGGTAACGGTTGCGATAGCCTAGAGGGAGTAACACTATTTTAGGATGAACAGCTACGACGAATTCTTTTAGGCCGGAGGTTTTGCTGCCATGATGGGGGGCTACTAAAATATCAGCACTTAAATTAGCTTTTTCATTTTCCACTAAAAATTTTTCTGCTGATTTTTCAATATCACCTGTAAATAATACTGTTTTATTTGCAGCACGAATACGTAATACACAAGAGCTATCATTTCCTTGATTCAAGGTTTCTTTAACAGGAGAAAGAAATGAAAATTCTACACCATCCCAACGCCAAGATTCACCACGCAAACAATAACTAGTATTATGTGTTGGCAACATTTCTGGAACACTGGTTTTAACAGCAGAGACAGGTAATGCAGTCAACACAGCTTTTGCACCGCCGATATGATCATTATCACCGTGGCTAATCACTAACATATCTATTTTTTTCGCAGCGATGGTACGCAAAAATGGCACGACGACATTGGCACCCATATCATAACTATCACTTAAACGCGCACCTGTATCAAAAACTAAAATATGCTTACGTGTTTCTACAACACTAGCTAACCCCTGCCCTACATCTAACAATGTAAACCACGCTTCGCCCTCTTTAGGTATTGTTGGTTTATATAAAAACATAGGCAACATCCAAATAATACCTAACCATCTTCCCGGCATACCCGCTGGCAACAATAAAAGAAAAACACCCACACAAGCGCTACATAAAATCCAATGCTCTGGCACAACTTGATACCAAGAACTCCAAGATAACTGTGAAAGGTAAGCAAGCACTTTCCAAAGCAACGCTAATATTTTATCGTCTAGCAATAAAATCAATCCGCCAATCTTTCCTGAAATCATTAGAAAAAAACAACCTAATAAACAAAGAGGCACGATAATAAAACCAACACAAGGAATAGCAATACTATTAGCAACAAATGAAACGATTGAGCACTGTTGAAACAACCAAATACTGAGTGGAATTAATCCTATTGCGATAACCCATTGGATTCTACCCAATTTCCACCACAAACCTTTTGCTGCGACTCTTGCGCTTACTCCATAAATAATTAATGCGACTGAACCGAATGACAACCAAAAACTAGCATCAAGTGTGCTAAGTGGATTGAATAATAAAACACAAAGCAATGCAGTAAACCATGCTTGCCATGCAATTATTTTTTTATTGGATAACACCCATAACAAAAAAGTCATTAACATAATGCATGCACGTTGCGTGGGAATAGAAAATCCCGCGAGCATACTGTAAATCAAGGCCATCATTAATGCTGCAATTGCACCCGCATGCTGTGCCGGCAATACTAATGCACACGCAGGAATACGACGCCAACACCAACTGACTAAAGCAAAAATAAATCCTGACATAAAACCAATATGCAAGCCGGCAATTGCCATCAAATGATTAGTGCCTGTATTTCTTAATACTTGCCAATTTTCGGGAGCAATGCCATGTCTTTCGCCTAAAGCTAAAGCAACTAGCCATGGTGAAGTATTACTAAGCGGAACATTATTTTCTATTTTTTCTTTTAACGATTGGCGGACCCGATTTAATGGTTGATGGTACCAATGATTAGTTATTCGTTTATTTTCTATATTTTTTGTAACAACGTAGCCGGTTGCGCGTATGCCTTGTTGAAATGCGTAGGTTTCATAATCGAAACCGCCTGGATTCATTAAACTATGGATTTTTTTTAGGCGTACGTAGAGTTGCCATTGTTCACCTGCATGCAAATGTTCTAGTGAATTACGCCAGCTCAGTTTTATTAAAGCGTTGGTGGGTTTATTGTTAAATGTTTTTAGTTGGAATAGAAAACTGGTTGTATGGTTTTCTGTGTTGGGGATGGATGTGATTTGCCCGGTGATGAGGATGGTTTTTCCTTCTTGATCGCTTGGAACTGACCAGGAAAGATGCGATAAGGAGAAGTATAAGACCCAGGTGAAACCCATTAAAGTTGCGATAATAATTTTTAATGTTTGTGGGAATTTTGTTGTGAAATATTTTAGAAGTAAAAAAATAATTAATAAGAAAATTATGCCTTTTAATGATGGTATGTATGAAAAAAATTGTAGGCATATAATGCCGGTTAGAAATAATAAAATTAATATTTTCATGTATTTTTTCCTTTTATTGGTTTACCCTCACCCCAACCCTCTCCCGCTATTGAGTTCATTTTTTTGCAACACTCATAGCGGCGGGAGAGGGAGCTCTATTTGATTGTTCTTTTCTAGCTAGTAGAGGAGGAGATCCCCGCTAAAGCATGCGGGGATGACGAGTATTCTCTGGATCCCGCGGACAAGCCGCGGGACGACGTTTATTTAGAGCAATCCGCTATGAGTATTGCATAAAAATGAACTCTAGAGCGGGAATTGAAGGGAAATTTAGAACGATACATAAAGCTCCCTCTCCCGCCGCTATGAGTATTGCAAAAAAATGAACTCTATAGCGGGAGAGGGTTGGGGTGAGGGGAAATTAATGCCCAGATTCTATCAATCTACCCTCTTCAATCATCAAAATTCTTTGCGCACGTTTAGCAATTTGGGCATCGTGAGTGACCATAACAACACTGGTTTGGAAGGTTTTTTGTAAATCAAAAAATAATTCTAATACTTTTTCGGCGTTTCTTGGATCTAAGTTACCAGTAGGTTCATCTGCTAAAATACAATCTGGGTTAGCTACCAAAGCACGAGCAATAGCTACTCGTTGACGTTCGCCACCGGAAAGTTCACCGCTTTTATGTTGCATACGATCTTTTAACCCCACTTTTTCTAATATGTGACTGGCTTTTTCTCGAATCACATTCGTTGCAATATTACCACGAATAAGCAAAGGCATAGAAACATTTTCTAAGGCGGTAAACTCAGGTAATAAATGATGGAATTGATAAACAAATCCTAAATGTTTATTACGTAATTCACATTTCATATTTTCAGACAACGTTGCCAAATCATAGCCTAATAATGTAACTTTACCCGATGTAGGTTTATCCAAGCCACCTAAAAGGTGTAAAAAAGTACTTTTGCCAGAACCAGATACCCCAACAATCGCAACAAGTTCAGCAGATTTTACTGAAAAATTGATTTGCTGCAGAATATCAATCTTAGAAGAATTTTCAGCATAACTTTTCGATAAACCAACACATTCTAAAATATTATTCATAACGCAACGCCTCCACTGGTTCCGTTTTCGATGCCCTGAATGCAGGATAAAGCGTTGCTAATAAACTAAATAAAAGTGCACAGCTTACGATGACCAACACATCAGACCACAATAATTCAGAAGGCAAATAATCTAGGATATAAACGCTAGAAGATAAAAACTGTACGTGTAACACTGCTTGCAGCCAATTGACAACCTCGGTGACATGCAATGCCAAAGCTACACCACCTATCACGCCCAGGAGCGTGCCAATCACACCAATCACCCCGCCCTGAAAAATAAACGTCATTAATATCATACGCGGAGTCGCGCCAAATGTTCTTAAAATAGCAATGTCTGCTTCTTTTTCATTAACAACCATGACCAATGTACTTACTAGATTAAACACAGCAACGATAATGATTAACATTAAAATCAAAAACATCATATGTTTTTCCATATTCACCGCTTGAAAATACGTTCCTACTTGGTCAGTCCAATTAGAAACACGAATGGCTGGCGGCAATGCGCGAATCAACTCATTTTCAAATATAGGTGCCTGATAGATGTTGTGAATATTAATATGCAACCCTGTCACATTGTTTTCCATTTGAAATAATCGCTGGGCATCTTGCAATTGAATAAAAGCCAAATCCGAGTCAACATGAAACCCGGCATTCGTTCTAAAAATTCCAACAACGGTAAACAATTTAATACGTGGAATAATGCCTGCAATAGAAACGGAAAACTGTGAAGTAAACACGGCAATCTTGTCACCAACACCTACAGCTAACTGACTCGCTAAATCTTCACCAAGCGCTATACCGAATTTTCCTGGCAATAATGCATCCAAACTACCTTCAATCATTTTTGCGTTTAACTCAGACATTTTTTTTTCTTGCTGAGGTAAAATACCAACGACTGAAACTGGATGAACAAAATTAGCATTCGCAAGCAATGCTTGCCCACTGACAAAGGGTGCAATAGATGTGATTGTTTGATTTTCTGATAGCGTTTTTTCCAGTGATTGCCAATTTTGCATCTTACCATCGATACCTGTCACCGTTAATGCAGGAATCACGCTAAAAACACGTGTTTTGATTTCCCGATCAAAGCCATTCATCACAGACAACACTGTAATCAAAACTAAGACACCTAAAGCGATACCAATCATCGACGTCATCGAAATAAAAGAAATAAAATGATTTCGACGTTTAGCACGCAAATAACGTAATCCCATAAAAATAGATAATGGACGAAACATTTATTTTTTCGCTCCCTTGAATAAATTAAAAAAATTATTAGTCGTGTGTTCCGCTACTTTTTCTAAACTAATACCACGTAAAGATGCAATATATTCAGCAACATAACGCACATAAGCAGGCTGATTCGTTTTGCCACGATAGGGATTGGGCGCAAGATAAGGCGAATCTGTTTCAATTAGCATTCTATCCAGAGGAACTTGTTTAGCTACCTCTTGAATTTCTACTGCATTTTTAAAAGTAATAATACCAGAAAATGAAATATAAAATCCTAAATCTAATGCAGCTTTTGCCATCGCCCAATCTTCGGTAAAACAATGCATCACACCACTAACTTCATTGGCTTTTTCTGCACGCAAGATAGCCATGGTATCTTCACGAGCTTGACGCGTATGGATAATTAAAGGTTTTTTTACTGTTCGCGCAGCATGAATGTGTTGACGAAACCGTTCTTGTTGAAATTTCACATCACCTGTCGTTCGGTAATAATCTAGCCCTGTTTCGCCGATGGCAACAACTTTTTCTGGTTGTGCCAAAACAATTAGTTCTTTTGCAGTGGGTTCTTGCTCTACAGTTTCATTAGGATGCAAACCCACCGATGCACTAATATACGAATACGGCTGCACCATGCTTAACATCTTAGGAAAATCAGTCAATGTAATACACACACATAACATATGACCTACGCCCGCCTCTTTTGCTTGCGACAAAAGATCAGGTATATCAATTTGATCAATATGACAATGCGAATCAACCAGATACATATTGTTTCCACCGTATAAATAAGTCTTCTAGTAATAATTGTTTATTTAAGTTAACAGATGCAAAAACATATTCATATATTTTTTGAATATAATGACTGTATTCAACCAATTGACTGCTTTTCAATTTTTTAAATGGAAATTCGTGTACCGCCTGCAACTGAGCACGCAACAATCCTTTTACCCAAATGAATAATAGATCTAGTATAAAGCGTAGATCCATTTCTTGGTATTTCAATGCAAGTTGTAAAGGATCTGCTTTATCTTGAGCTAAATCTATTAATCCTTGATATAACTCTTTTTTTACCGTTAATTGATTTTCCTTGATCATTGCTAGTGCTTTTAAAGGTGCGCCTTCTGCTAACTCTAGGGCTTCTACTGTTAAATCTTCTGACCATGCTAATGCTACTTTTTCGGCAGGTGCATGAAAAATAATTTTTTGGCAGCGACTAGTGATCGTTGCTGGCAACCGTAGTGACTGCTCTGCTGTTAAAATAATAACAACATGTGGTGCTGGTTCTTCTAAGGTTTTTAACAAGGCATTCATGGACTGTATATTCATACGTGTAGCAGGATCAATCACGACAACACGATTTTTGCTCTGTTGTGCGGTTTCATAAACAAAATGTGTAACATCACGAATCTGATCAATCTTAATCATAGATGCAGATTCTTCTGGCGAAATACTTTTAAAATCAGGATGTGTATTCGCTTGAAATAAAGAGCATGAATGGCAATGATCACAAGCAACGTCATTAGCTTGTTCACATAAAAGTGTTTTTGCCATCATTTCAGCAAATGATTTTTTACCTAAGCCTGGCTTACCTAGCAATAACAACGCATGTGGTATGCGATTTTTTTGCATATCATTAAATTGTTGCCACTGTGATTGCTGCCATGGATAAATCATTTCAATACTACCTTGGTAAATACTTGGATTAGCGCCTGCTCTACGCTCTCTAAAGGTTTTGTTGCATCAATGATATAGTAACGATGCGGGTTTTTACGAGCATGCATTAGATAAGCTTCGCGCACTCTTACAAAAAAATCAACCTTCTCTTGTTCTATTCTATCGTGAGCGCTTCTATTTTTCGCCCTTGCTAAACCAATTTCAGCTGGGGCATCTAATATAATCGTCGCAACCGGTAAAATGTCTGCGACAATCCATTCTTCTAAAAATGCAATGGTGTTTTCGGAAATACCACGACCACCGCCTTGATAGGCAAAACTCGCATCAACATAACGATCACTAATGACCCATTTCCCTGTTTGCAAAGCAGGTTTAATCACATATTGAATATGTTGAGCACGCGCAGCAAACATTAACAATAGTTCTGTATTGGCAGTGATTGCTTCTACTGTTGTTTCTGGTGTCAAAAGAATTTGGCGAATTTGTTCCGCGATGGCTGTACCGCCAGGTTCACGAGTGAGAATAAAGTCTTTTTTATGGGTTTGGAAAAAAGATTCTGCGAATTTCATGGCAGTGGTTTTGCCTACGCCTTCGATGCCTTCGATGGTGATAAAATTCATAGCTTATCCTTTACTGATAAACAAGCTGGATCCCGCGGACAAGCCGCGGGACGACGCCCTACTGTTTTTTTGACCTCTTGTATCGCAGCACGATGTTCAACTAAAGATTTTGAAAAAATATGTGTCCCATCACCTTTTGCAACGTAATAAAAGTAATCATTGTGTTGCGGATGTAAAACAGCAAGTAACGCTTCCATGCTAGGCATTGCGATCGGCGAAGGAGGCAACCCTTTGTTAAGATAAGTATTATAAGGGCTCTTATCTTGCAAATTTTCTTTACGAATCTTGCCAGTATAACGCGATCCTAACCCATAAATCACAGTAGGATCAATTTGTAATAACATATTATGCTTAAGACGATTGATAATAACACCCGCAATAATAGCGCGCTCAGCGGGTACCGCCGTTTCCTTTTCAACTAGTGATGCGACAATTAATACTTGGTATGGTGTTTCAAAAGGAAGGTCGACATCTCTGTTAATCCATGCTTTATCTAATTTATTCTTCATCAAACGCAATGCGCGTTTTAGCAATCCTATATCTGACGAACCTCTAGTATAAAAATATGTTTCTGGAAAAAACATTCCCTCCATGGACCCCTCTTTTTCAAAGGGGGAAAAATCGTTCGGTAATTCTAATTTATCCATTACTTCTTTGTCACTCATGTGTTCTATTGAGTGACGTAAAACACTTTCTTTTGCTAACGCATTTTTTACTTGTGTGATATTCCATCCCGCAACCAGTGTAAACTCATATTGCACCAAACCTGTACCTGTCATCATTTGATTAATCATTGTTAAAGGAGTAGAACCTTGACGGAATAGATATTCGCCTTTTTTTAAACGATGGGTTGCGCCACGTAACACAATGAGAGATTCAAATAAAAAAGGATGGGTAATAATTTTTTGTTGATTTAGATCAGTAACAACCGTTTGAAAAGTCATACCAGGTGAAACGAGATATTTCACACCTGCTGTATCATGAACAACAGGCATAAAAACAAAAACTAATAAACGTATTATTACAGCAAGAACCCCAACCGCCAGCACTAAATAGATGCGCTGTTTAGTCACGTAGGCACCTATTCAAATTCTTTAAACAATAAGGTACCGTTTGTTCCGCCAAAACCAAATGAGTTAGAAATTGCAGCTCTGATTCGCATCTCTTGTGCTGTGTGTGGAACAAAATTCAAATCGCAATTTTCACTAGGATTATCCAAATTAATTGTGGGTGGCGCAACTTGATCGCGAATCGCTAAAATTGAAAAAATAGCTTCAACAGAACCTGCAGCACCTAGCAAATGTCCCATCATCGATTTGGTAGAACTGATTGCTAATTTATAAGCATGATCACCAAAACTACGTTTAATCGCTAAGACTTCCAACTCATCACCTGCAGGTGTTGAAGTTGCATGAGCATTGACATAATCAACATCTTCTGGATTCATCCCCGCGTCATTGAGTGCATTCGTCGTCGCAGCTGCTGCGCCTAAACCTTGAGGATGTGGCGTAGTAATATGAGTCGCATCATCACTCATGCCAAAGCCTACTAATTCGGCATAAATTTTTGCGCCGCGTTTTTTAGCGTGCTCATAACTTTCTAAAACAATAACGCCCGCACCATCGCCGAGTACAAAACCATCACGGTCTCTATCCCAAGGGCGACTTGCTTTCTGAGGCGCATCATTACGTGTCGACAAAGCACGCATAGAGGCAAATCCACCAATACCTAATTTGGTAGTAGCCATCTCAGCACCACCTGCAATCATGACATCAGCATCGCCATAGGTGATCATGCGAGCAGCAAGACCAATATTGTGTGTCCCGGTCGTACAAGCACTCACAACTGCAATATTGGGCCCAGACATGCCATACATAATAGCAACATTACCTGCGATTAAATTAATAAGAGCACCAGGAATGAAAAAAGGCGTGACTTTTCTTGGGCCTGACGCCAATAAAATCTCGTGGCATTTTTCGATAAGCGGTAAACCGCCAATACCAGAACCGATAGCAAGACCAATGCGGTGGGCATTACTTTCCGTCACTTGTAAACCAGCGTCTTGAATGGCTTGAACAGCAGCTGCTATACCGAACTGGATAAAAGTATCTTTTTTTCGCGCTTCTTTTTCTGACATGTAAACCAGCGGATCAAAGTTTTTTACCCGACTACAAATACGGCAACTTAAACCCTCAGGATCAAAGTGATCGATTACATCAATACTACTTCGTCCTGCCAGTATAGCTTTCCAGGTATCGTCCACATTAAGACCTAAGGGCGTGACCATACCTAGACCTGTTACAACAATACGCTTTCTACCCACGACATTCACCTCAATCCACCTTAGCCGTTTGAACGCTCTTTAATATGGGCATTGATGTAGTCAATTGCTTGTTGAATGGTTGTAATTTTTTCTGCATCTTCGTCTGGAATTTCAGTTTCAAATTCTTCTTCGAGTGCCATTACTAATTCAACAGTATCTAAAGAGTCCGCACCTAAATCATCAACAAAAGATGCATCATTGGATACTTCATCTTCTTTAACACCGAGTTGTTCAACAACAATCTTTTTGACACGTGCTTCTACGGTACTCATAACTCATCCTTCCCTTTTAATAAAAATGGTAGTTTATTTAAAATGTTAACACTTGCAAACAGATTTTTACGTTATGGCATGTACATTCCACCATTAACGTGCAAAGTTTGTCCAGTTACGTATCCTGCAGCCTCGGAAGCCAAAAATACCACTGCTTGGGCAATATCTTCAGGCAAGCCTAAACGCTGCATAGGAATGCGCTGTAATAATACCTGACGTTGGTCTTCAGATAAACTACGCGTCATATCGGTATCAATAAACCCAGGAGCAATAGCATTCACGGTAACATCTCTTGAACCCACTTCCTGGGCAAGTGCTTTGGTAAAACCTAATAGCCCTGCTTTAGCTGCAGCATAATTTGCCTGACCAGGGTTCCCTGTTGAACCCACCACTGAACCAATACTAATGATTCTACCCCAACGGGCCTTAATCATATCGCGTAAACACAATTTAGTAAGCCTAAAAAGTGAAGTTAAATTCGTTGCGATCACTGCATCCCATTCATCTTCTTTCATTCGTAAAAAAAGATTATCTCGGGTTACCGCCGCATTGTTAACCAAAATAGCCGGCATTGCGTAAGAATCTTTGATAAATTCTATGGTTTTTTGGATAGATTCGTCTGAAATCACATCCAATAGGACACCACAACCTTTAATGCCTTCTGTTTGCAAAGCTTGAGTAATCTTATCAGCACCTTGTTGTGTTGTAGCTGTGCCAATAATCGTTGCACCCTGATGCCCCAATGCTATCGCGATGGCCTTGCCAATACCACGGCTTGCTCCGGTCACTAATGCTATTTTACCTTGATGAGACATTCCTGACCCCCTATGAAAGTCTGTAAACTTGTTAGCTCATTGATGTTAATCAACTGCATTTCTGGAGCAATACGCTTATTCAACCCATTTAATACTTTTCCTGGCCCACATTCTACAATAGAGGAAATACCTGTTGTCACAAATTTTTTAACGGTATCTACCCAACGAACAGGCATAAATAATTGCTTTACTAAACCATCACGAATCATTTCTGCATTTTGATAAATCGCGACATCTACATTATTAATCACTGGAATATTGGGTTGAGAAAAAGCGATGTTATTTAACATTTTTTGCAAACGCTCTGCCGCAGGCTTCATTAAAAAACAATGGGACGGTACACTCACTGGCAAAATTTTTGCGAGACGCGCACCCGATTCTTTCGCTAAAATCATTGCACGTTCAACTGCTTCTGTATGACCTGCTATAACCACTTGACCAGGGCTATTATAATTTGCAGGTGCTAATACTTCGTTTTTTAATATGGCTTTCTGGCAAAGTTCAGCAACAGTGGCATCATCCAAACCTACGATGGCAGCCAACGCACCTTGACCTGCAGGAGATGCTTCTTGCATATATTGACCGCGTGCAGCAACTACTTTTACTGCATCCGTAAATGACATAGCCTCTGCACAAACTAATGCTGTGTATTCACCTAGGCTATGCCCTGCTAATAATACAGGTTTTATTTTCATGTGCGATTGCACAATACGCCATAATGCATAGGAAGCCGTTAGCAAAGCCGGTTGCGTATGAATTGTTTTATCGAGTTCTTCTGTCGGACCTTGTTGTATTAATTTCCACAAATCATAATTTAAAACTGTTGATGCTTCCGCAAATGTTTTTTCGACGCTTGGAAAAGAGTGCGCAATATCACTCAACATACCTAATGATTGAGAACCTTGCCCAGGAAAAACAAATCCTAACATGATGAGTCACCCCTAAAATTTCAATAACGCCGATCCCCAAGCCAACCCGCCACCAAATGCTTCAAGCATTAATATTTCACCCCGCTTTATTTGCCTTGTACGCACTGCCTGGTCTAATGCAAGTGGAATCGATGCGCTGGATGTATTGCCTTGTTTATCTAGTGTAATAGTAACACGCTCCATTGGCAGCTCTAGTTTCTTTGCCATAGATTGAATGATACGAATATTAGCTTGATGGGGAACCAACCAATGAATATCTGATTTTTTTAAATGAGCTGCTGCAAGTGTTTCATCAAATAAATCACCCAGCATGTTCACCGCCAATTTAAAAACACTATTACCTGCCATTTTGATACAGGGTTTGGCATTTTTTTCTTGAGAACTCAATGATAAAATATCTTTATGATTACCATCTGCATGCAAACGCGTACAAATAACACCTGGTGCATCACTAGGCCCTAATACAACTGCACCCGCACCATCGCCAAACAAAATACACGTTGTTCTATCTGTCCAATCGACAATACTAGACATTACTTCGCTGCCAATTAATAAAATATGTTTGGCATTACCATTACGAATAAATTGATCTGCGATACTTAACCCATAAATAAAACCAGAACACGCAGCCGAATTCAAATCGAATGCTGCGCAATTTGCAATACCAAAACGTTGTTGCAATAAACATGCAGTACTTGGAAAAACTTTTTCAGGTGTGGTCGTTGCTACGATAATCATATCTAAATCGCGCGCTGAAATACCTGCCGCCAACATTGCTTGTTTTGCTGCTTGCTCTGCCATCGTTGCTGCTGTTTCGTTGGACGCTGCTATTCTGCGTTCGTGAATACCGGTACGTTCCACTATCCATTCATTGGTAGTATCTACCATTTTTTCTAATTCAAAGTTTGTTAGAATTTTTTCGGGAAGATAACTGCCAGTGCCTAAAATTTTTGTATAAATCATAAATAAAGATCACTATTAATTTAAAAGTTGTTCGACTTGTTTACTAATCGTTTGCAAAATATTTTTGTCAACTTCGACAATAGCTTCTGCAATCGCATGGGAAAACGCTTCTACTTTCGCACTCCCATGACTTTTAATCACAATACCTTGCAAACCTAAAAGACTAGCACCGTTATAACGATCGGGATCAACGCGTTTTGCTAAAGATTTCAAAACGGGAAGCGTAATAAGACCCGCTAATCGCGTTAACCAATTACGATTAAATGCGTCTTTTAGCAATTTAAGAATAAAACTTGCAATACCTTCGCTGGCTTTAAGAGCAACATTACCAACAAAGCCATCACAAACCACTACATCTGCATCACCTTTAAAAAGATGATCTCCCTCAATAAAACCTGCATAATGAATCACCTGAGAATTCGCCAATAAATTTGCAGCACTTTTAACTAATTCATTACCCTTAATATCTTCTTCGCCAATATTTAAAAGATAAACAGCTGGACGTTCAACCCCATCAACTGCTGAAGCAAGAAGTGAACCCATCACAGCGAATTGCAAAAGATTTTCGGGTGTAGAATCTACATTCGCACCTAGATCTAGCATGCGCATATTTTTATTGCCTTTGAGTGTAGGAAAAGTAGAAATAATCGCAGGACGATCAATCCCAGGTAATGTTTTTAAAACAAAACGCGCTGTTGCCATCAAAGCACCTGTGTTGCCCGCGCTAACACACGCTTGTGCTCTGCCTTCTTTAACCAGATTAATAGCAACACGCATAGAAGAATCTTTTTTGCTGCGCAATGCCTGCGAAGGGGATTCATTCATTTCTACACGTTGTGAAGCATGTTGTATCACTAATCTGGGAGAGGGTTGTACTTGCCTTTTCTGTAATTCAGTGCGCAAAACAGCCTCATCACCTACCAAGATTAGCTGCAATACTTCATGCTCAAGCAAAGCCTGCAATGCCGCAGGCACCGTGACTGAGGGCCCATGATCTCCCCCCATTGCATCCACTGCGATGGTTATTGGCTTCAAGTGATTTACTCTTCGCCGCTATCTTCTTCAACGATAGGTTTTTTAACAACGACCTGACGGCCTTTGTAATAACCATCTGGACTGACATGATGACGACGATGCGTTTCACCTGTTGCAATATCAACAGACAACGCAGACGTAGTCAAAGCATCATGCGATCTACGCATACCACGAGTTGAACGAGATTTACGACTTTTCTGAACAGCCATTTTAAATTCCTCAAAAAAATTACTTTATGCTTTTACTCTTTAGTATCTCAATTACTTTAAAAGGATTGTTATTACTCTCTTGTTCGCTGGTTTCTATAGGCAATCTCACCTTGCATTTATCTTCACTATGCATAGGAACAATAGGTAAATGAATGATTAACTCATCCTCTATAACATCCTTAAGAAAAAGCTCATCATCTATGACCACCAATGGGTCATAGCTTTTAGCAAGGTTATCTGCTTTTTCTTCAGAAACAACTAACCCAAACTTAAAACGACTTATTATTTCACAAATATAGGGTTCCATACAACGCTGACAATGTAATTGTACATTCGCTTTGCAAGTACCTTTCATGAAGGTATCACCTTGCTCATCCCGTCCAAATGCAATATCAACTGCAATTTCACCATCAGGGCTTGCCAAGCTTTCAGCAAATCTTGGCATATTTTTAGCCAAAAACACACCTTGCATCTCCGCACGATTCTCTGCCAGACGAAAAGGATTAACAATATCAGCAAGTTGTTGTTTAGGCATAAGGGCGCGATTTTATGCTGCTCAAGATAACATGTCCAGACATTCTTGCAGGTCCTTATCCAAGGGTGCCTGGACCCTAACGGTTTGCCCGGTAGAAGGCAAAATAAAGTCAAGTAAATAAGCATGCAAAAACATACGCTTTAACCCCAGTTGACGCATTTGTTTATTAAAAAGTTTATCACCGTATTTCTCATCACCCGCTACGGGATGTTTTTTGTATTGAGCATGCACGCGAATTTGATGTGTCCGACCTGTGTGTAAGGCTGCCTCAACTAAAGAGGCATTGGTATATGTTTTCAGCGGTTTAAACAGGGTCAGCGATGTCTTACCCTCTTTAGCAACTTTAACGATTCTTTCACCGCCTTGTACCTGGTTTTTTAATAGAGGTACATCAACACGCAAGTCCGTCGACTGCCAATGTCCTTTGGTGAGGGCCCAATAGATTTTTGTAATGCTGCCATTGCGCATAAGTTCGTGCAATTCACGCAATACACTACGTCTTTTTGCTAGAATCAAACATCCTGAGGTATCTGCATCTAAACGATGCGCAAGTTCCAGCTGTGGCGAATGAGGATAAAGTGTCTTTAGCGCTTCAACTAAGCCTAATTTAACACCACTGCCTGCGTGCACGGCAATACCAGAAGGTTTATTAATGATCAACAATTGTTTATCTTCATAAAGAATTCTTGCCTTCAATAACGCTATCAAGCTTTGACCTGGTGTAACTGGTTTTTTTTCGGACAGCCGAATGGGCGGTAACCGTAAAATATCACCTGCTTGTAAACGATAACTAGGATCAATGCGCTTTTTGTTAATTCTTATCTCACCTTTACGCAAGATACGGTAGATATGCGTCCTAGGTACTCCCTTCAGATGAGTTAGTAAATAGTTGTCAATTCGCTGTTCAGCAAATTCAGCATCAATGGTTAAATATTGTACTTTAGAGCTTGAATATGGATTCATTACGCTATCTCATTGATCCTGATAAAAAATACTGGTATATTCTCTAAATATGCATTAGGCAAGTTTTTTTTAACTATGCACTAAAAACTAGAAGACCGATGTGCATCACTATGATTTTAATGAAACTGCGCCCAGCGGTAACAGGGTATAAATTTGCGAGGTCTGGCAGAAATACAGTCCGGGCTTAATGTTAAGACACATGATGTCTTACTAAAATTTGATGAGAGATATCCTCCCCTATAGCGGGCGCCTGACTATTACAGGTGACTATGAAAAGAATGTTGATTAATGCAACTCATAAGAACGAAGAGTTGCGAATTGCGTTAGCCGATGGCCAAAATTTATATGATTTAATTATTGAATCCTCTGCTCGCGAACAGAAACAGTCTAATATTTATAAAGCAAAAATAACTCGCATCGAAGCCAGCCTAGAGGCTGCATTCGTCGATTTTAGTGAGGGCCGTCATGGCTTTCTTCCACTAAAAGAGGTCAGTCGCTCTTGTTATAAAACCAGCTATGAAGACCACGGCAGGCGGCCTACAGTCAATGAAGTCTTAGAAGAAGGCCAAGAACTCATTGTCCAAATTGACAAAGAGGAACGTGGCTCAAAAGGCGCGGCGCTTACCACTTTTATTTCTCTTCCAGGTTCCTACCTGGTACTCATGCCTAATAACCCCAAAGCAGGCGGCATTTCTCGTCGCATCGAAGGTGATGAACGCTCTGAGCTTCGTCAAAATCTTTCTTCGCTTAATTTACCTGAGGGCATGGGTGTTATTGTCCGAACTGCAGGCAGCGGACGCAGCCATGAGGAATTGCAATGGGACTTGGATATTTTATTACGACATTGGAATGCTATCAAAGAAGCCAGCAACCGCCCGGCGCCTTTTCTGATATATCAAGAAAGCAATGCAATCATTCGTGCTATCCGTGATTATTTACATAAAGATATTGATGAAGTATTAATTGATGAACCTAGCGTACATGAAGCTGTCTTAAATCATTTGCGACAAATACGACCTGACTTCATTCATCGTGTAAAACTTTACAAAGATCCCACCCCGCTTTTCACACGTTTTCAAATTGAAAGCCAAATTGAATCTGCCTTCCAACGTGAAGTCAGACTTCCTTCTGGTGGATCTATTGTGATTGACCATACTGAAGCTTTAGTATCGATTGATATCAACTCTTCACGAGCAACCAAAGGTGGTGACATTGAAGAAACTGCTATTTCCACCAACTTAGAAGCAGCTGATGAAGTAGCACGTCAATTACGCTTACGCGACTTGGGCGGATTGATTGTTATCGACTTTATTGATATGGGTTCTATTCGCAACCAGCGTGATGTAGAAGAACGCAT